>CAZXDF010000277.1:0-8660 GCA_964639345.1 uncultured candidatus Brocadiaceae bacterium
TACATCTACTGGGGCGGCCCCGGCGGCCTCACGGGCGAGCGGACGGCGCTGCCCACGGCGGGCGCCTACGACGTGGCGGTCTTCGACTTCGATGGCGACGGCCGAAAGGACGTTGTCTTCCCATCGGCGTGGGTCGACCACCACAACGCCGGCCGGGCGAGGCCGCTTCACGTCTACCTCCAGACCGCGCCCCGCCGTTTCGAGGACGCGGGGGAGCGCTGCGGGCTGGTCGGCTACGCGGCGACCTCGGTCGCGGCCGCCGACCTGACGGGCAACGGTTTCCCCGACCTGGTCGTGGCGAACTATCGGAACGAATTCGAGTACGACACGGACTCGTTCGTCTACTGGGGAAGCGAGCGCGGGTTCGATCCCGAGAGGCTGCTGCGGCTGCCCAGCCACTATGCGCACCGGGTCCTCCTGGCCGACCTTGACGGCGACGGGCGAAAGGAGATCATCTTCTGCGGCGGGGACGAGGTATGCATCTACTGGAACGAGTGCGGCTCGTTCAGCGTGGCCCGGCGGACGATCGTCCGCGCCGAGGGTTTCGCGACGATGTTCACCGTGGGCGCGGTTCATGCGATTGTGGCCGACGTGGATGGGGACGGCCGGGCCGAGCTGATCCTGGGCATGAAGGACGGCGTGCAGATTCGCCGGGCGAGCGATCTGCAAGAGGTGGAGGTGTTCCTCCCGCTGGAGTATGGCGGCTGGGTCCACGCGGCGGACCTGGACGGGGACGGTCGGCCGGAGCTGATCGTAAGCCGGTACGAGGACGGCACGAGCTACGACACGGAGTCGGCGATTTTCTGGAACTCGCCGTCGGGCTTCTCGCCCGAACGCGTGACATGGCTTCCCACCTCGGGAGCGCGGGGATGCACGGCCGGCGATCTGGACGGGGACGGCCGGCCGGAGATCGTCTTCAACAGCACTCTCCGGGGGCCCTCCCAAACCTCGGGGACCTTCCCCCTTTATGTCTACCTCGGCAGCAAGGATTGCGACTACGGCGTGCATCGCCGCGTGGAGCTGCCGTGCGGGGGGGCCAGCTCCTACGTGATCGCCGACTTCGACCTCGACGGCGAGCACGAGCTGGCGACGGTAATCGGCACAGGCGCGCGCATCTACCGGGGAGGCCCGGGCGGTCCCCGGCCCGACCGCTACTATGACGTGCATTCCCGGGGCACGACCCTCATGCAGTGCCTGGCGGCAGACTTCAACCGGGATGGATGGCTCGACCTGTTGGTGACCAGCCAGACCCATGACGACAAGCCGGAAACCATGGCGGCCTCCACGACCATCTTCTACGGCTCGGCCGAGGGTTTCTCCGAGGAGCGGTCCGAAGTCCTGCCGACATTCTCCTGGGGCATGGCGTGCCTTGCCGACGTGGACAGGGACGGCTACCTCGACATCATCATGTGCGACAAGCGCGGCTACATCACGGTCTTCCTGGGCGGGCCGGACGGGTTCTCGCCCGAACGCGTCCAGAAGATTCCGTGGTGCGAGCACGTAAGCAGCTCGATAACCGTCGCAGACCTGAACGGGAACGGATGGCTTGACCTGATCATCGGCGTCATGTGCCATTACGAGCGTGGGCGGGACACCATCCGCATCTATTTCGGTGGCCCTGAGGGGTACAGCCTTGAGCATTCATACCTCCATAACGGGGTGTTCAGTCCTGGAGTACTGTCGGTTGCGGACCTTAACAACGATGGAAAGCTGGACCTCGTGGCCCCCGCATACTCGACGGATTTGAGTCGGGAACTGCCGCTTCGCATCTTCTGGGGCGACGGCCGGAGCTTCGACTTCGAGAATCCCCTGGTCATAGAGGCCAACTCCCCGTGCGCGAGCCTGATCGTCGACCTGACCCGCAACGGCTGGCTCGACCTGGTGCTTGCCTGCCACCGCAACGACCTGGGCCACCAGGTCGACTCGCTCATCTTCTGGAACGGGCCGGAAGGCATCTCCCCCGAGCGCGCGACCACGATCCCCGGAATGGGTCCCCACTACATGGCCATCCGCGACTTCGGCAACTCCTACACGCGCGAGCCGCTGGAGCGCTACACCTCGCCGCCCTGCGAACTGGACGGGCGAAGCCCCGAGCGGATAAGCTGGAAGGCCCGGGTGCCGGAGACGACCGGGCTGAAGTTCCAGCTCCGCTGGGCCGAGAGCGAGGCGGCCCTCGACGATGCCCCGTGGTGCGGGCCGGGGGGCGATGGTACCTGCTACGAGAAGCCCGGCGCGGAGGTGCGCGGAGTGTCGCGGGCGGCGCGGTGGCTCCAGTACCGGGCCACGTTCGTATCGCCCTACGGCGTCGCCTCTCCGCAGCTCGAGGAGGTGCGCATCGACCTTCGCAGGACCTACTGACGAAGCCGTCGGCCGCCGCGACCGCGCGGGATGACCGCTGCTTGCTGCGAGAGCGTGGCGCTACGTTTGCGAGCAGCCGGGTCGTGCAAGCGCATGCTCTACAATGGACCGTTGACAAGCGCGCGCATGAACTTTACAGTTCTTACTTAAGGGCGTGGCCGCAGTCGCGCCTGTCCGGAAACGAAGCACCGATTGAAACGTGCCTGGAGGAGAGGACGAGCATGATTTTCGACGCCGGCATGCTGAGCATCGGATCGGTCCGGCAGCATTTCTTCGACGACCTGCTGATCGAGTCCGTGGAGAATGTCGAGAGGGTCGTGCACACGCCCGAGCGAAGTTTGGAGGAACCCGTCCTCAAGGCCGATCGGCCGTGGGAACACGTTCTGGAGTGCACCGTTTCCGCCGTGTCCATACTGCGCGATCCCAAGGATGATCTCCTGAAGTGCTGGTACATCGAGGTCGACGCGAAGCCCCAGTCGCTCGCGGGCGCCGAGGAGGCCAATTTCGAAGACCCGAGCGGCATCCTCATGCGCGTGTGCTATGCGCAGTCGAGCGACGGCATCCACTGGGAGAAACCCGCGCTCGGCATCCAGAAGCACGAGGGCCAGGACACCAACATCATCCTGGGGGGCCGCGACTACGGATCCGTCTACAACATGTCCCCCATCATCGACCCTTTCGAGACCGACCCGGAGCGCAGGTTCAAGACGCTCTACACCTGGTATCCGGCCGACCTGAGCGGGATGCAGGACGTCGCGGCCTACTCGGCGGACGGAATCCATTGGACCACGTTCCCCGAGCTGCCCAGCTTCGGCAAGTTCGGCAACCGTCTCGACGATGTTCACAAGGTCTTATGCGACACGCACGGCCGGTTGTTCGTGATGACGTCCCGCCACCACGAGATGTACGCCGGTTCGCTGAATCTGAACAACCCGCGCGTCGGAAGTTTCACGCTGCCATATTACCCGCACGACTACTACCGCCGGAACAAGCGCCGCGTCTGGCAGTCGGAGAGCGCCGACTTCATTCACTGGACGGAGCCGTACCCTGCCGTGGTTCCCCTGGACGGGTTCGACGGCATCGACGATACCTTTTACGGAATGCCCCAGACGGACCTGGGCGACGTGCGCCTGGGATTCCTGAACGTGTTCCAGTACGTCCAGAACTGCCTCTCGGTCCAGCTCGTCTACAGCCGCGACGGGAAGACGTGGACCCGCTTCAACAAGGGGCAGACCTGGCTGGCGAGGGGCGCGCCGGGGGCGTGGGACTCGGTGATGGTGACGGTCGAGAACGCCCCCGTCCAGATGGGCGACGAGTGGTTCATCTACTACGGCGGCGCGAGCTGCCATCATGACTGGTGGATCGTCGGCCTGAAGGAAGGGCTCGACGTGCCCGAGGCGACGGACCCCTCCCTGGCGAAGTACGGCGTGGGCCTGTTGCGCATGAGGCAGGAGGGCATCGTCGGAATGCACGCGAATCACGTCCGCCAGGGAATCCTTATTACCCGCCCGTTGATCTCCGAAGGTAGCCGGCTGGTCATCAACGCCGAGTGCGGGCCGCGCGGCTCGATCCAGGTCGAGGTCGCCGACGCGATGGATCGGGTGCTGCCGGGCTTCAGCCGCGAGGAGTGCGATGCTTTCACCGGCGACGCGGTCAACCATACGGTGACATGGCGCGGGCAGTCGCAGATGCCCGTGCACACGGGAAGGGCCGCCTATCCCACGCCGGAGAACGAGCGCTTCCGGAAGTTCCGCTTCTACCTGCGCGACGCGGAGCTCTTCGCCATGCAGTTGGTCTGAGGATGACACAGTGACGACGAGGAGCGATGACCGGCTGGCGATAGATGGCGGGACGCCCGTCCGACAGGACCCATTCCCGCCCTGGCCCGTGTATGGCGATGAGGCCAAGAAGGCCGTCATCGAGGTCCTGGACTCGGGCAAGACCAACTACTGGGCGGGCCCGAAGGGCCGGCAGTTCCAGAATGAGTTTGCCGCCTATTGCGGGGTGAAACATGCGATCGCGGTCAACAGCGGGACGAGCGCCCTTCATGTGGCCCTGGCGGCGGCTGAGGTGGGGCCGGGCGACGAGGTGATTGTGCCGGCGACCACCTTCATCGCGTCGGCGACATCGGTGCTCAATCAGAACGCGGTACCGGTTTTCGCGGACATCGATCCGAGAACCCACAACGTCACTGCCGAGACGATCGGGGCCTGCATCACGCCATGCACGCGCGCGGTGACGGTTGTGCACTTCGCCGGCCATCCGTGCGACATGGACCCGATCATGGCCCTCGCGGAGAAACACGATCTGGTCGTGATCGAGGATGCGGCGCAAGCCCATGGCGCCGAATACAAGGGCCGCAAGGCCGGCGCTCTCGGCCACATCGCCGCCTTCAGCTTCTGCGCCGAGAAGATCATCTCCACCGGCGAAGGCGGGATGGTGACCACCAGCGACGAGCGAATGGCGGGGATCGCCTCCAGCTTCCGGGACCACGGGTTCGATGAAGAGGAGCGATGGCGCCTGAAGAAGGAAGGGGCCCAGAACCTGTATTTTCACTACCGCATGGGTTTCAATTACCGATTGACGGAAATGCAGTCCGCCATGGGTCTGGCGGCACTGCGCGAGTTGGAGGCCAACCTGGCGCAGCGGCGGCGCAACGCGGAACGTCTCGCGCGGCTCCTGTCCGATATGCCGGCGATTACCCCGGCTTACGAGTCGCCCGATGTCAAACATGCCTATTACGTGTACCCGGCCCAGGTCGACGCGGGGCAACTGCGCGTGGACAGGGATGCCTTCGTGAAAGCTGTTCGGGCGGAAGGGATTCCAATCGGACTCGGCAACAGCCCGGAGAATTACCTGGAAGAGGTATTCACCCAGATGGTGGGGTATGGACGCACCACGTGTCCGTTCACGTGCCCAATGTATGATGGCCGGGTTGACTACGCGGTGGTGCACTGTCCGAACGCGGCGGCTTACGGTGAGAGGTGCTTCCGTCTCAAAGTGCATCCAACAGCATCCGCTGAGGACATGGACGACACGGTTCGGGCGATCGAGAAAGTACTCAGAGCTTACGCCAAGTAGCGCACCAGCCAAAGCAGGAGAACGCATTCCATGAAGTGGGGGCTGCTTGGCTGTGGAGACATGGCGGGGAAGGCGACCGCCACGTCGATTCAGAGGGCGGACGGCTGCGAGTTGGTGGCCGTCTACGGGCGCTGCAACGAAAAGGCCCGGGCCTTCGCCCGGCGCTTCGGCATTCCGCGGTCATACGACGACCTGGATGGGTTTGTCCGCGATCCCGAGATCGAGGCCGTCTTTGTCTCGACGCCTGTCTCGCTGCACTGCGAGCACACGCTTGCCTGTCTGCGGCACGAAAAGCACGTGCTCTGCGAGAAACCCATGGCCCTCACAGTGGCCGAGTGCGATCGGATGATCCAGGAGAGCCGGCGGCAGGGCAGGGCGCTCAGCGTCGCCTACTACCGGCGGGGTTATCCGCAGAGCCGCTGGATCAAGGACTGCCTCGAATCCGGCGCGCTTGGCAGGCTGTTCTGGTTCCACTTCCAGTATGCCACGTGGTACGATCCCCAACCCGGCGCTCGCGGGAGTTGGCGGCTGTCACCCGAGATGAGCGGGGGCGGCGTCCTGCCCGACATCGGCAGCCATCGCATCGACCTCGCGCTATACCTTGGCGGACCGGTCAGCGCGGTGAAGGCCCTTGTGGACACGTTCTCCCGCGGGTGGGAGGTCGACGACACCGCCTCGCTCCTGCTCCAATTTGAGCGGGGCGCGCACGGGCTGGTTCAGGTTTCATTCTGCTGCACAGAGAAGCTGGACAGACTGACCGTCCATTGCACGGAGGGACACTTGATCGCGGAACCCTTCGAAGGGGGTCGGATCACGCTGATCCGCAAGGGCGAAACCCTTACACATGAGGTGCCGGCCTTGCCGCGCGACGAATGCCAGCGTCCCCTGGTCGAGAACTTCGCGCAACACATCGAGCACGGCGTCCCCCTGCTTGGGTCGATGGAAGACGGTCGCCGAACGAACAGCATCATGGAGGGCGCGTATTCGCAGGTCGACAAAGGCTCGGAACACCGCCCGATCGCGCCCTGACGGCTTTTGCGTCCCCGGACGAGGTTGCTGCAATGGTGAAGGGACTCAGGAAACTCAAGACGTACCTGCTGGGCAAGAGGCCGGCCCCGGGGACACTCAAGGTCCGGAAAGCCGGCAGAAAGGATCGGGGAACCTGCGTCCAGGAGAAGGTCTATCTTCGATATCCGGGCGAGGAGGAGGTCCCGGCGTACGTCCTCATTCCCAAGAATGCCGACTTCCCCGCCCCTGCGGTGCTTTGTCCCCATCCCCATGGACTGCGTTACGACCTCGGCAAGGAAGGCACGGTGCAGCGTCATGGCGACGCATACTGGCCCTACGCCCTGGACCTTGCCGAGCGCGGGTTCGTGACGATTACGCCCGACTCGAAGTGCTTCGGCGAGAGACAGCACAAGGAACTCGACGCGGAGCAGTTGGGTTTTGGCGAGCGGTTCGAGGCCACCAAAGAGATCCTGTACGGGCGGTGCATCGCGCAGCGTCATCTCCGTGACCTCTGCACGGCCACGGACTACCTGGTTGCCCGCAAGGAGGTCGATGCGAAACGGCTCGGATGCATCGGGTTCTCCATGGGTTCCGCGCACGCATCGGTTCTGGCCGCGCTGGACGGGCGAATCCGCTGCGTAGTGGCCTGCTGCGGCATCACGACACTGAGCGCCATCATCGAGAACGAGGTCATCCACAACTATTTCCATTACATCCCCGGCCTGTTGGAATCGCTCGACATGCCGGAGATACTTTCCGGGATCGCGCCCCGGCCTTTCCTCGTACTGAACGGGCGGGACGATGCGAGCATGCCTCTGAAAGGGCTCCGTCAGGTCGGGCGTGCCTTGAAACCGCTCTACCGCGCGGAAGGCGCATCCGGCCGATTCAAAGTCTACGTCGGCCCGTACGGGCACGAGTTCTGCGACGATTTCCAGAACCGCGCTTACGACTGGCTCGGCCGATGGCTCACCGCCGATGGGCCTTCAGTGGCCAATGAGAGGCGCCAGCGCCGATGAGTTCGAGAGTCAAGAGGGTGCGCGCGCCGATGAAGGAAATGACGGGCGCGCGCAAACTGGTGGCGGGCTTTGCGAGGGCCGACATCACTCCGCCGGAGCCGCTGGCCAACTACAAAGGGGCGACGCTGGAACTTCCCCCCGAGGGCGAGCCCCGCCTTGAGTGCCTTGCAGCGGTCTTCGCCGCCGGGGAGCAGAGGGTCGGTCTCGTTGTGCTGGACACACTCTGCGTTCGTCGAGAGCTGGTGCTTCGGATGCGGGAGGAGGCATGTCTGCGTGGGACCGGCGCGGCCTTGAGCGGGTTGATCGTTGCGGCGACACACACGCATTGCACGCCGCCGCTGGGGCCGATGTTTCTGACCGGCGCGAATCCCGATCCGTTGTATGAGGACCTCGTCGTCGCGAAGGTTCTCGATGCCCTCCGTCATGCTCACAGTAACTCGTGCAACGTTCAGCTCCGCGCCGGGATCGCCGCTTGTCCCGGCGTTGAGTTTTCGCGCCGCCTGCTGCGAAGGGATGGCCGTGTAGTAATGAATGTTGCCGCTGACGTCGAGCGCGGACTTGAGCCGTGTTCGTGTGTCGACCGCGATGTCCCCTTCTGGCTCTTCCGGACGACCTCGGGCGATCCTCTTGGCGTGGTGTTCTCCTATCCAAATCACAACAACGCCGCCCGATCATCATTCATGTCACCGGACATTGCCGGCTACTGTCGCCGAGCATTGGCGGCGAGTTTTGGCGAGCGCTTTTTCGCGCTCATGCTCCAGGGGGCGTGTGGCGATGTCAACTGGGTCAGCGAGAAGGAACGCAAAGGGGGCGCCCATTACGCGGAAGAGATCGGGACCAGGCTTGCTGCGTCCCTCGTCAATGCATTATCCGGGGCGGCCCCGGCCCCGCACGCGCAGAAGCTCGACTATCGCAAGAGGCTCTTGGCGCTCCCCGACCGGCTGCCGGAGGACAGTGAATACTGCGAGGACGGTTGCAGGGGATCATCGTCGGCGGAGATGGAAGCGCAGCGGAGGCGCTATGAGCCGGAGAGAGAGGCGGTCAACCGGCGGGGGGCCACGAAGGCGGTCGTGGAAGTCAATGCCCTTGTGCTTCAGGGTGCGGCGCTGGTCACGACTCCCGCCGAACTCTTCGCCGAGCTCGGGATGGAGATCCGCGCCCGCTCGCCGTTCCCCGTGACGCTTCTCTCAGGGCCGG
>CAZXDF010000278.1:0-12237 GCA_964639345.1 uncultured candidatus Brocadiaceae bacterium
CATTGCAAAACCTCTGAAAAACAATCCTTCCTTGCTGCGGGCTGACGCGCCATCGCGCGTCTGAAAGCTCCGCTTCTCCAAAATGTGCTCTACTTTTGGCTATGCTCAACGGCGGGCGGGAACGAACGGTTGGCCGAGGCGGACAATGAGCACGGCGAGGCGTAAAGTCGACCCCACAGGGGAGGGAACCCAAGGCCGGAAAAGAAACCTGCATACGTGCCTGACCGACTGCAAAACCACTATCCGGGAACGCCTGCGCCCGGTCTGACATAACCACCACACCGCCGCATGCCGCTCCGCAGAGCCATAGAGACGCCCCTTCCCACGGGACGCCCCAGAGCACATCTATCAAACCCAGTATACACTTCCGATTGCGATTTTGCAAGGAAAAGATTCACCGAGTTTGGACCCTTCTTTCCCCCTGCGAGTGCCCATATGCAGGCCGCATTCCGCTCGGCGGAGGCGCCGAGGCCGGAACCTGAAAAAAAGGTTCGCCGAACGCGATTTGCGCCTTGCAGTCGGCTCGTTTTCATTTACAATGGGAAGCTGCAGGATGCAGGTAAAGAACGGTTTGAGAGGGGGCAAGTGCCATGACGACGGCGCTGGGGAAAGTCTATGCGGCCTTCGCCATCATCGGCGGGGTGCTGTTCTTCGTCCGGTTGGCCCTTTTCCTTGTCGGGGGAGCGCTCGGCGGGGACGGCGATGGTGACGTCGACGTTGACTTCGATGCCGACATTGACGTCGACTTTGATGCCGACGTCGATGTCGATGCCGGCGACGCGGGGGACGCTGCGGAGGGGGCGGCCGAGTCGGACGTGAGTTTCAGGCTGATCTCCCTACAGAGCATCATGGCGTTCTTCCTGATGTTCGGACTGGTCGGCCTCGCCCTTCTCGAAGAGGCCGACGTGGGGGCGACCTTGTCACTGGTCGGCGGGGTGGGCGCCGGCTGCGGGGCCGTCTGGGTGGTCGGGAAGCTCGTATTCCTGATGATGAAGCTCCAGTCCAGCGGCACCATAGACCTGAAGGAAGCCGCCGGCCAGGAGGGCTCGGTCTACCTCACCATTCCCGCCGGCGGGACGGGCAAGGTCCGGGTCACGGTCCAGGGCCGCTTGAAGGTGCTGAACGCCGTCTCCGAGAGCGACGAAGATCTGAAGACGGGTGCGCACGTGTATGTCTCATGGGTAAGGGACGACAACGTCCTGGTGGTCGAGAAACGCTGACAAGGAAGGGGGCAGAGAATGCCATTCAACGTCTTGGCGATTGCTGCGATGAACATAGGCCCGCTCACGATCACGGCTGTTGGTGCGATTCTTGCTATTGTCGTGCTTCTGTTCATCATCTGGGCATCCCGCTTCAAGCGGTGCCCGGCGAACATGATCATGGTCATCTACGGCAAGGTGGGCAGGGGCGTGTCGGCCAGGTGCCTGCACGGCGGCGCCGCCTTCGTCTGGCCGCTGGTGCAGGACTACTCGTAGATGAGTCTCACCCCCATGACGATCAGCATCCCACTGGAGGGCGCGCTTTCGCAGCAGAACATCCGCATCAACGTGCCCAGCACCTTCACGGTGGCCATCAGCGCCGAGCAGGGGGTCATGAACAACGCCGCCGAGCGCCTGCTGAACCTCCGGCTGGGCGAGGTGGAGGAGATGGCCAAGGAGATCATCTTCGGCCAGCTCAGGCTCACCGTCGCCTCCCTCACCATCGAGGAGATCAACCAGGACCGCGAGCGGTTCCTGGATTCCATCCGAAGGAACGTCGAGCCCGAGCTGAACAAGATCGGCCTCTACCTCATCAACGTCAACATCACCGACATCACGGACGAGTCCGACTACATCGAGAGCATCGGCAAGAAAGCCGCCTCCGAGGCCATCAACCGCGCCAAGGTGGACGTGGCGGTGCAGGACAAGATGGGCGCCATCGGCCACGCGGAGGCCAGCCGGGAGCAGACCATCCGCGTCGCCGAGAACGTCGCCCAGGCCGACAAGGGAAAGAAGAAGGCCGAGGCCGACAGGCGCATCTACGTCCAGGGGCAGGAAGCCGAGGCGAAGGGGGTGCGGCAGGTGCTCGACAGTAAGGCCGCCGGCTACGCTGCGCTGGTCGCAAGCTGCAGCGGCGATGCCAAGGCCACCGCGACGCTCCTTATGGTCGAGAAGATCGAGGACATCGTCGAGAGGCAGGTCGAGGCGATCAAGAACCTCAAGATCGACAAGGTCACCGTCTGGGACTCCGGCGGCGGCGAGGGCGGCTCCTCGACGGCCGGGTTCGTTTCCAGCCTGATCCGCAGCCTGCCGCCTCTGCACGATGTGGCGGCCATGGCCGGGGTGGACCTGCCGGAGTACCTGGGGAAGATCGCCGACATCGGCGCGCGGCCAGATGACGCCGAGGGGACCGAGCGCGGGGGAGGAGCCTCGCCGCAGGAGTGAGGTTGCATCGGGCTGACTGAATGACTTGGTGCAGCGGGCGGGCGCCGTTTCACTTGACCGCAAGGCGGTTCACGCGTACACTTTATGCCGGTGCGCCACCATTGAACTGCTGCTTTCCTGCCCTGACCTCAGCCTCTCTTTCAGCGCTGCACAATGGCAAATAGAGTCGAACAACTCACCGCCGAACTCGACAGCTTCGACCCCGGAGAGCGTCGTGCCGCCCTCGAGCGCCTCGTCGAGATGGCGCGCAGCGAGCAGGTGCCCGTGGCCGAGCCTACGGGCGCGGTGAACCTGCACTGCCATACGTTCTTCTCTTTCAACGCCTACGGCTACTCGCCCTCACGGTTCGCGTGGGAGGCCTATCGGCGGGGGCTGGAGGCGGGCGGCGTGGTGGATTTCGACTGCCTTGATGCCACCCGGGAGTTCCTGGCAGCGGGACGGCTGCTCGGGCTGAAGACCACTGCGGGGCTCGAGACGCGTGTTTTCATAACGGAATACGCTGACCGCGTGACCAACTCGCCAAAGGAGCCCGGCGTCTCCTACCTGATCGCGACGGGTTTTACGGACCCTCCGCGAGCCGGCACCAAGGCGGCCGAAACGCTGGGCGACATGGGCGCGCGGGCTCGCTCGCGCAACTTGAGGATACTGAGCAAGGTGAACGCCCACCTCGCGCCGGTCGCGGTGGACTATGAGCGCGACGTGCTGCCCCTGACTGCGGCCGGCAACGCCACGGAGCGCCACATGTTGACGGCCTACGAGGCCCGCGCGCGTGAGGTGCTGCCGGACGAAGATGCGCTCGCGGCGTTCTGGAGCGAGAAGCTGGACGCGGGCCAGGCCGAGGTCCGGCGCCTGCTGGACGATGTGCCGTCTCTGAAGGACTTGATGCGCGCCAGGCTGATGAAACACGGCGGCGTGGGCTACGCGCAGCCCGACGCAGGGGCCTTCCCGGCGATCGAGCAGGTGGTGGCCATGACGCTGGAGTGCGGCGCCATGCCGAGCGCGGGCTGGCTCGACGGCACGAGCGAGGGCGAGGCGGACCCCGTGGAACTCTTCACCTTCCTGCGCGAGAAGGGCTGCGTCTGCGTGATGATGGCCCCCGACCGCAACTGGAACGTGCCTGAGGAGGAGCGGGCCGTGAAAGTGGCCAACCTGCACGCGGCCGTCGAGGCGGCCTGCAGCCTGGAGATGCCAATCGTCGTGGGCACGGAGATGAACAAGCATGGCAACAAGTTCGTGGATGATTTCGGCGCGGAGGCCGTTGCGCCGCACTTCGATGAGTTCCGGCGCGGCGCGCACATCGCCTGGGGCCACACGCTGCTCGGGATGACGGCGGGCGTGGGCTACGTTGGCGAGTGGGCCGAGGAGCATTTCGGCTCCGATTCGGCCGCCAAGAACGAGTTCTTCCGCCGGATCGGTGCACAGCCCTATCCGGGCGAGGGCGTCCTGGAGCGTTGCGCCCGCATGGGTGCCGGAGGCGGGCCGGATGAGTTCGCCCGCATCATCTGCGGGTAGCGCGCGGGCGGCGGGCACCGTCGGCAACAACGTGTCGGGCACGGAGGATATGAGGCGATGGCAAAGGTAGTGACTTTTGGCGAGATCATGCTGCGGCTGACAACGCCGGGCTTCCAGCGCCACACGCAGGCCGTTGCGTACGAGGCCACGTTCGGCGGCGCCGAGGCCAACGTGGCCCAGAGCCTGGCCAACTTCGGCGTCGAAGCCCGCTACGTGACGGCGCTTCCCAACAACCCCATCGGGGACGCCTGCGTGCGCCAGCTTCGCTCCTTCGGCGTGGACACCGGCCACATCGTCCGGAAGGACGGGCGGATTGGGATCTACTTCGTGGAAACGGGCACCGTCCAGAGGCCGAGCAAGGTCCTCTACGACCGGGCCCATTCATGCATCGCCGAGGCCGGGCCCGGCGACATCGACTGGGACGCCGCCTTCGAGGATGCGGACTGGTTTCATTGGACCGGCATCACGCCCGCAATCAGCGAGGGCGCGGCGGCGCTGTGCCTGGAGGGCGCGCAGAGGGCGACGGAAAAGGGCCTGACGATCTCCTGCGACCTGAACTTCCGCAGCAAGCTCTGGAAGTGGGGAAAAGCGGCGGGCGAAGTCATGTCCGGCCTGGTCGAGCACGTCCAGATGGTCGTCGGGAACGAGGAAGACGCCGACAAGGTCTTCGGCATCAAGGCGCCCCATGCGGATGTGGAAGCAGGCCGGGTGGAGGCGGAGGACTACCGCTACGTGGCCGAGAAGATGATGGAACGCTTCCCGGGACTGAAGAAGGTGGCCATCACGCTGCGCGGGAGCCTGAGCGCCTCGCACAACACCTGGAGCGGTGTTCTCTATGATGGCGAGACGCTTTACACTACAACAGGTTACGACGTGACGCACATCGTCGATCGGGTCGGCTCCGGGGACAGCTTTGCGGCAGGCCTCATCCGCTGTCTGCGCGAGGGCCGGACGGACCAGGCCGCGCTGGATTTCGCCGCCGCCGCCAGTTGCCTCAAGCACACCATGCCTGGCGACGTGAACCACGCGACGGTCGAGGAGGTGGAAACGCTGCTGAAGAGCGGCGGCTCGGGCCGGGTGCAGCGCTGAGCCTTCTCAGTCGGGCCGCCTGTCGCGCTCCAGCAGCCCCGCCGGTCGCGCGGCCGGCATGGCCCGCGCGAGTTTGCCGCAAGCCCCTGTGGACGGCCGATGCCTGCGCCGCTGCCCGATAGGCGGGCCTGTGGACGAGGCTAGAGTTGTTCAGGGGAATCTGAACATTACGATCAAAACGTTGCACTAAGTGAGCGCCGATGGGAGATGCCGCCCCGCAGATCCCGGCGGATGCCATCATAATCTTTGGCTACGCAGTCAGTTGTGACATGCTTTGTGTTGGCGGCGAAGGCGCCCGTCCGAAAGGCGGGCGGGGGGCCGACGGATGCGTCTGCCAGCGCCGAAGACAGGGCCGGGAAAGGTCCTGGTAAGGATCGGAAGATTTGGTCAGCCGTCTCTACGCCATAGCGAAGAACGCGTTCACCGAGATCACGCGACAGCCCGCCTACGGCATCTTGCTGTTTGTAGGGATGGTGCTGATTGCGCTGAGTCCCCTGATAACCGCGTTCAGCATGGAAACCGGGTCGGATCTGAAACTCCTGGTGGACATGGGGCTCGGGACGATCTTCATGGTTGGCCTTATCCTCTCGGTCGTGAGCGCGACGCAGGTGGTCAGCCGGGAGATCGAGGTCAAGACCGCCGGCGCCGTCATCAGCAAACCGGTGAGCCGGCTGGTTCTGGTGGCGGGCAAGTTCCTGGGCGTAAGCGGCGCCATCTGGGCGGCCAGTTACCTGCTGGGGATCATGCTCATCCTGGCCGTGCGACAGGACGTTCCTCACGACGTCGGCTGGAAGCTGGATTGGCCGGTCTTCGTCGCCCAGGCAGGCTCGCTGGCGGTGGCGCTGGCCCTGGCGACGTATGCGAACTACTTCTACCGCTGGAACTTCACCGCCACGGCCGTCAAGGTCGCACTGGTGGCCTACACGGTTACCACTCTGGCCGCCTGCGTGGTGGGCATCGAACATGGCGTGTACGGGGGCATGAGTTTGACGCTGCACGGGTTGGATCTCTTTGCGGAGAGGAACGCCGAGCCCGTGGTTGCGGCCATCGTGCTCGTCTCGCTGGGCGTGTGGATGCTGTCGGCGGTGGCGGTGGCGGCCTCCACGCGGCTCAACATGGTGGCCGGCGTGCTGGTGTGCGTCAGTGTGTTCTTCGTGGGCATGGTCTCGCACTACCTCTTCGGGTGGGCGGTGGACACCCCCTGGGGGAGCTGGGAGGTGGACTACGGAGAGGAGCGCGTGCAGGTTTCCGGGCGGGTGCGTACGGCGGAGGGAGAGGGCATTCCGGGGGTCGTAATGAACGGCCTGCCGGAGGTTGAAATGAACGGCCGGCCGGCAAGCGTTACGACCGACAACAGAGGCATCTACAAGGCGTGGGTGGGGAGGGACGGTTGGGGCAGCGTGGCGCCGAGGCTTCCCGGATATGTTTTCAGTCCGAACAAGCGGTCCTACCCCCGGCTTGCCTCCGACCAGGCGGATCAGGACTACACGGGAGTGCTTATCGCGAAGGGCTGGGGCTACGGGCTGAGGACGGGGTGGAGGTGGACGGCTTGGACCGCTTATCACGTCCTGCCGTCATTTCAGCTCTTCTGGGTGGCTGACCAGCTCGTTCGTCCCGACCCCCACGTGCCCTGGTCCTACGTGGGCAAGGCGGCCCTGTATGCCGCGCTGTGGTGCGGGGCAATGGTGGGTTTTGCGACGTTCCTGTTTGAGGGGCGCGAGATCATATAGGTAGCGCAACGGAAGTCCAAGAGTCCAAGAGTCGAAGAGTAACGGCCAAGCCGTGCACCCTTTCGACCTTTTCGACCCTTCGACTTTCTTTGATTCGGGAGGACGGATAGGAATCATGGCTGTCAGAGAGAAGCGTTTGGAGCACACGGCGTTGTTCGGGCTGTTGGTGCAGGTCGCATTCGCCGGCGGGGCCTACGCGCTGTATGTGACTACCGGGAGCCTGGCGATGCGGGCTCAGGCGTGGTTCTTGGTGCCGGGCGTGCTGCTGTGGCTGGTCGTGATGCTGCACGGGCGGCAGCGACGCCGGGCGCAAGAAGAGCGCGAGGAGCTGGAGGAACTCAAGCGCACGCGCCTGAGCGAGGAGCTGTTCGATGAACAGGAAGTGGAGCGCTTGCGAGAGCATGCCGGCCTGGTCATTTTTGAGCGCTACGTCGTGCCCGGCGTCGCGGTCGTGCTAAGCGGCCTGCTGGCGTTCTTCTGTTACTGGAGCTTGCGCGCCGCGCTGCGCGAGGCGCCCGACATCGAGGCCATCAAAGACCCCCTCGTGGGTGTGGGAGGGCTGGCGGGGGTCGCCTTCTTCGGGCTCCTGGTCGGCAAGTACTGCGTGGCGCTGGCCCATAGCGCACGGTTCCGGCTGCTGCGGGCCTCCGGCTCGTTCATGCTGGGCAACGCGGCCTCCAGTTTCCTGGTGGTTTGCTCGCTGGTGATGGTCCAGTTCGGTGTCGGATGGCTGGAAGTGGCGATGGCCTTCGTACTGCCGGGCCTGATGGGGCTGATCGCCGTAGAGATCGTCCTGAACATGGTGCTGGACATCTATCGTCCGAGGGTGCCCGGGCAGGAGGTGCGTCCGCACTACGACAGCCGCCTTCTGGGGCTGATCGCTGCCCCCGGCAGCATGGTCAAGACCATTGCGTCCACGCTGGACTACCAGTTCGGCTTCAAGGTCTCGGAGACGTGGTTCTACCGGTTCATGGGGCGCGCGATCATCCCGCTCTTCCTCGTCCAGATCATCGCCTTGTGGCTGCTCTCGTGCATGGTCATAGTGAACCCGGACGAGATCGCCTTCATCGAACAGTTTGGCAAGCCGATACTGACGAAGGCCGACGCCGAGCGCGAGCTCCAAGCCACCATCTACCCCTCCGGGGTCCGCTTCAAGGCGCCGTGGCCTATCCAGACGGCAAGGAAGGTGCCGGCCTACAGGCTCTTGCGCAAGGAAATCGGCAAGATCAGATATGGGAGGGGAGAGAGGAGCGGGCACCTGCCGCAGGGCGTGATGGAGATGAGCGACCCCGACTACGTCCTCTGGGACGAGGTGCACATCGACCCCAAGATTGGCTTCGAGGTGAGCTTCCTGTCCCCCGGCAGCGTGGAGGCGGGCGCAGGGACCGATACGCCGCCCGTGAACATCGCCTTCTTGGAGGCGCAGGTTCACTACCGCGTCAAGAGAACGCCCGACGGCCGCGGGGTCGATGAGAAGGCGGCCTACCGCTTCTACTACGGTCACCGTGATCCGGAACTGTTGCTTGAGACCCTGGCCTACGCCGTGGTGACGCGCCTGGCCGCGCGGCAAAACTTCCTGGAGTGGATGAACGTGAAGCGCGAGGAGATATCCAAACAATTCCGCGACGACCTGCAGAATGAACTGGACGAGCGCGGGATGGGCCTGGAAATCGTCTACGCCGGCATCCCGGTGGTGCATCCGCCGCCCGAAACCGCCAGGGCCTTCGAAGGCGTAGGCAGCGCCTATCAGGAGATGGAGAAGCTCAAGCACATTGGGCGGGGTCAGGCGGCGAGAATCGTCGGGGAGGCCAGGGGCGAGGCGGCGCAGACCCTCAGCGCGGCCAGCGTCTTCGGCATCCGCCTCTCGAAGGTCGCCGGCGCCGAAGCCGAGCGCTTCGCCATCCAGGCCCAGACCTACCGCCTGGGCCATCGCGTCTATCTTCATCGCCTGTACCTGAGGGCGCTGGAAGACATTCTGCGGGGACACAGGGTTTATGTGCTGCCCGTTCGCGCTAACGTGGGCATGGACCTTGACCTGACTACAACCCAGCCCGGCATTACCGGAGGCATCGATCTCGAGGAGCACTTCTGATGAAGAGCAACAAGATAACATTTGTCGCCATGGCCGTCGTCGTCGTCCTGCTGGTGGTCTATCTGTTCACCTTCCAGGTGCGGGCCAATGAGGTTGCCGTCCACTACCGTCGCGGCGTGATCCACCGGATCATCAACATGGACAAGGACGAGGCCGGCTGGAAGTTCCAGCTCCGGCCCTTCGACAGGGTCGTCAAGTACGACAAGCGCGTGCGTGTGCTGGAAGGCCCGGCCGTGGAGATGCAGCTGAAGGACGAGCGGCAGATCGTCATCGGGATGTATGCGGCCTGGCAGATTGCCGACCCCAGCCAGTTCGTAAAGAGCCTGAAGAGCGAAGATGAGGCGGCTGGGAAACTGAAGGACATCATTTACGACGAAACATCCACCCGTATCGGCAGTGCCGATTTCAAGCACCTGGTGAACGCGAATCAGGAGGAGCTTAGGTTCGATCAGATCAAGACCGACATTGCCGAGGCGGTCAGCCTGGCCGTGGGGGAGCGCGGATACGGCGTGAAGGTCGTCTCGCTCGGCGTGCGGCAGATGGCCATACCGCCGCTGGAGACCAGCGGAGTCCTGGAGGGGATGCGGGAAGAACGTAAAGCCCGGGCTGCCGAGTATACCGCGCAGGGCTTGAGCGAACGGGACGTCATCAGGAGCAAGGCCCTCAGGGAAGCCGACGCAATCCGTGGGCAGGCAGCCCTGGAGGCCGAGCGGATCAAGGCGCAGGCTGAGAAGGACGCATCCGTCTACTACGATGAGTTTGCCAAAGAACCGGAACTCGCCATCTTCCTGGCTGACATGAAGAGCCTGACGACCATTGCCCGGAACGCCACAAGGGCTGGGACGCCTCTGACGCTGGTGCTTGACATGAGCACGATCCCGTACAGGTGGCTGATGACCGGCCCGGATGGCGATCAGGCAAAGGGCCGGGCCGAAGGCGCGCCCGTCGATGCCGGGCAGGAAAGGGAGGACTGACGATGTCCGACGACTGGACGGAACCCGAAAGCGCCGGCGAAGAGGAAAGCTCCCAGGCGTCGCCCGAGGACGGGGAGCAAGTCGGGCAGCCGGCCGCCGCCGAAGATGACGCCGCCGCGGACATCGGTACCCGTGCGCTTTCCGAAGCGGCGCGCGTAGCCTTCGTGATCATGCTGGGCGCGATGGCCGCCCTGGTGGGCGTCTATCTCTACCAGAGGCTGTTCTGGGTGCAGTTGAACGAGGTGAACATAAAGCTCCGGTTCGGCCGGCCGGTCAAGGTGGATGGGTCCTACATAATGGACCCTGGGAGCGGCTATCATTTCCTGTGGCCGGGCGAAGAGGTGGTACCCGTGCCCACTAACGAGCTTCCGCTTGAGATCAACACGGAGTTCATGCCTCTCAGGCGAGCACGCACCGAAAGGGAGGAGCGGCTCATGGCCGAGCAGGGGATATCTCCCCGCGAGCGCCCGGTCGATGTGAAGAGGGACGGGTTTCTCATCACGGGTGATGCCAACATCGTCCACCTCAGGATGAAGGTGCGCTACGCCGTAGGCGGCGAGGACACGGACTTGCTCGACTATGCGTTCGGCTTCCGCGGCCCCGATCCGGAACCGGGGGAGGAGCGGGAGGATACGCCTGAGGGCCTGCTCGAGCGCTTTGCCGTCCAGAGCGCCATCGAGACCGTCGGATCCTGGACCATCGAGGACGTTCGGCAGAAGTATCGCAAGACCCCGGGCGGTGCGACAATCCACCTTCAGCAAGAGATCCATGGCCGCATCACGGCAGAGCTGGATGCCTACCGCCGTGCCAACGGCAGATCCCTCGGCATCAGGATCGAGGGCGTCGAGCTGACGGCGCCGAGGGTGCCTCCGATAGTCCAGCCGGCGTTTGATGCTGCCCGGGACGCGCAGGCACAGATGGCCCAGCGCATCCACGAGGCCGACAATGAGGAGCAACAGATCCTGGCGCGCGCACGCCGCCGCGCAGGCCGGATCATACGCGTAGCGGAGGGCTATGCCACACAGCTCGTCAATACCGCAAAGGCCGACGCAGAGATGCTCCAGACGCTGAGCGAGGCCTATGGCGAGTCGCCGGAGGCGGCCCGCATCCTGCGCAGCACGCATTACCACCGCATGATCGCGGAACTGTTCGCAGCTTCCGAAGACACGCACGTCTTCTTTGCCGAGCCCGAAGGGGCCAGTCACGCGCTGCAAATACAGTTCTCCCCCGTGGCGCAAACAATCAAGAACAGGCTCATGGAAGCGCAGCAGCAACTGGAAGCGCAGGGGCAACAGGGGGCGGCGGGAGCGGGCGAACACGCGCACTGAGATGCGCGCGCGCCCGGTCCTACCAGCCACGGCCGAACGCGCTAAACGGACTAAGAGACGATCTGAAGAAGAAGGAGAGAGGGAAGTGTCCCAGGCACAAGCATCCAGCGCAATCGAAGACGGTGCGCAGGCCGAACGCGAAGGCGGCGCTGCCGGGCGAACGCACTTCGGCGGCTTGCACAGCCGGCTCGTCATCACCTTCATCGGCGGCGTGCTCGTCGGGAACTCCTACCTCGCCGACAGGTTGTTCCCGGGACAGTACGAGATCGCGGCCTTCAGCGCCATGCTGGGCGCCATCGTGCTGGGCGCGTTCATCGTGCTGGGCGCCGTGAAGGAGATGGCGAACGGGAGGATGCACATGTCGGTGCTGGTGGCCCTGGCGGTGCTGGCAGCCTTCGCCCTTGCCGAGCCCACGGGCGCCGCCACCGGCGGCGGCTACCGCGTGGCGGGCATCGTGGCGTTCTTTATGCTCTTGGCCACTCTCATCGAGCAGCGCACCGCTGAGGGCGCCCGCACGAGCGTGGAACAACTGATGCGCTTCCAGCCCCGTAAGGCCGAACTCGTCGGCGGCGAGATAGTGGATGTGAGCCAGTTGAAGCCCGGGGACAGCATTCGCCTGCGCCCCGGCGACCGCGTGCCCGCCGACGGGCGCATAGTCGAGGGCGAGACTACCATGGACGAGGCCACGATCACGGGCGAGTCCCTCCCTGCCGACAAGGCGGCCGGCGACGAGATATTTGCCGGCACGCATAACCTCACGGGCGCCATCGTCGCCGAGGTCATCCGCGCCGGCGAGGACACCACGCTTGGCAAGGTGAAGCGGCTGATCCTCGAGGCCGAGGCCACCAAGACGCGCCTGATGCAACTGGTCGACCGCTACGCCGTCTGGTATGCGCCCGTGGTTCTGATGACCGTCTTCGTGGTCTACCTGATGACCTCCAACGTCCAACTCGTCATCACGCTGCTGGTGCTGGCCTGCCCGTGCGCCTTCGTGCTGGCCACGCCCACGGCCATGGTGGCCGGCCTGACGGCGGCGGCGCGGCTGGGCGTGCTTGTGAAGAACGTGGGCCACCTGGAGGTGGCCGGCGG
>CAZXDF010000279.1:0-20578 GCA_964639345.1 uncultured candidatus Brocadiaceae bacterium
CTCCGGCTGCGAAGGCCGGATGCCGTGCCCCTACCCCTTGCGTTCAAAACCGCAAGGTCGATAATGCCTCGTGACCACGCCGCCAGCGATGGCTTGCGCAACTCTCACCGAAGTCAAGGATGCCAGGAAGCCCCTGTTTACCCAATCGGGACGAAGAACACAAGCGAATGGCCGCTCGCATGGCGAGACGCGGGCGATTGAAAACTCTCGCGTTGAGCTTTAGGATGCCGATTCATACCACAAGTCCGGCGGGCCGATGGCGCGGCGGGAGGTGTCCCTGCGAAGAGCCTTCAGAGGGAAGAGGCAAGGGTCCGGTTCAGCCCTGCATAGGCCGGCCGTTTCCGGAATCCGATGAACCTTTTCGGGGGTTCGTCCGTTATAGTTATGGTGGGACGCACGGTTTGGGGGCCAGACCGGGAATTGACGCCGCGAGTGTGTTGACGGCATTCTGCATGGGCCATAGACTCAAGGCATGCAAGGAGGGAGCCTTCGTGTGCGCCGGAAGCGGGAGGAATCTCGGCTTACATCCCGTTCTTTCTGAAGGGGAGTGCAAATGCGGTTCTGGACAGGGCCATTGCCATTTGTCGCCATACTTGGCGTAGCCGGACTTCTTTTCCTAAGTCGCTGCAACGATCCGACGAGAAAGGGATTCGGCAAGATTCTGCTTGTTGTCGCTGGGCTGCTTGTGATTTGGGGGGTACTCTGGCCCTCAGTCAGATATGTCCTATTCTCCTCAGTCAGGCGTGTTGTGGGCGCAGATGCTGACGAAGTCATTGCGCTCGAATTGAGACCCCATTCCTGGGGAGCCGGCGAGCCGCATCTTGTCGAAGCCATCGTTCGGACCGAGGAGCGGGAGCACGTCGACGCTATTGTCGCTGCCTTGAGAGAATCCCGTCCATGGGTGGACAACCATCCGCACAGCGTATGGGCTTGTGAGCTCGTCATCCATTACGGTGAGAAGGCATACTACTGTGATGTGTATTCTACGACCAACAGCGGCGTTTGCTTCGCCATAGTCTCCGGTCACGGAAGGGTAGGTACCCTGTTTACCAGTTATGGAATGTATCGAAGCGACTCATTGGGGCCGTTGCTGGAACTACTGGCATCGCGAAGTCAAGAGGGAGAACCACCGTCCCCAAGTATTGGTGCTGAGGGCGCTCTGGAGGCTCAGTAGGCACGGCTCGTCAGCTGTGAGGCCTTGCGCCTGCCCAGCACGAGCGACAGAGAACCGAGTCCAGAGATAACAGAGGGTTACTGGGCGGATACCACCACACGAAAGCCGGCGTTGAGGGCGGCGCGCCCGCCTGCGGGGCGACGGCGCGGATAGCCGAGCGGCAGAACTCTGGCTCGTCGATGCAGGAACCACCGCGCAACACCCGATCGGACCCGTCCGGCGGCCCCGTTGGGTCGCTCGCCCGACTCCCCTTGTAGTAGTCCTTGCCATACCAGCCCTGGCACCACTCCCACACATTACCATGCACGTCGTGGAGGCCCCACGCGTTTGGCTTCTTCTGGCCCACCGGGCGCGTCTTCAGCCCGCTGTTGTTTGAGTACCATGCATATTTGCCGAAGCCCTTGGCGCTGTCCCCGAAGCTGAAGACCGTCGTCGTCCCCGCCCGGCACGCATACTCCCACTCCGCCTCCGTGGGCAGACGCACTTCGCGGCTTGCCCTCTTGCCGAGTTTCCGGCAGAAGTCCTGCGCATCGGTCCACGACACCGTATCAACCGGGTTGTCCGCGCCCTCGAAGTGAGCAGGATTCCTCCCCATGACGGCCTCGAACTGAGCCTGGGTGACTCCGGACTTCCCCATGTAGAACGGCTTCGTGATCTGCACCTTGTGCTGCGGGCCTTCGTCGCCTCGTCGGCCGGCTTCGGAGTTGGGCGAACCCATCAGGAACTCGCCTGGTGGGATGAGCATGAGTTCCATCGTGACCCCACTGCCCAGATCAAGCGTCAACGCCTTCAGATCGCCGCTCGCCTGCTCGGGCTGCTGACAGTCACAGGACAGAAGAGCGAACCCCACGCACAGCATAGCGCACAGCGCCGCAAACGATCGGCTCGTGTCCATTCCCAGGTCCTCCTTCTTGGCAAATACCTTATGGAATGCTGCCAAGGCGAAACCTCGCTGCGATAGAGGGGACGCCTGCGGCGCTGGTTACGCTAGTCTCCGCTGGTTTCCTTGTCAACTTGGGCCCAGACGTCTTCCTACCGCCTTTTCCGGTGCTTCCGTCACTACCTGTTGGTGTGCCGCTGCCAAGCGCAGGGCGAGCGCCTGACGCCGCCATCTTACTCCGATCAGGGCGGCGACGAAAGAGAGAAAAGCGGCCACCGCCGTGAACACGTGGCGGAAGGTGAGCCGACTTTGCCGCACATGGCGCATTGCGCGTTCGGACGTGGTCGATTCACGACGGCCATGCTCATTGATGCCTACTGAAACCGAAGTCAGGTGTTGCAATATCCTGACGCAAGTTGTAGCATGGGCTACACTTATGGGCAAGGGCGCAACATCTATGAGCAAGCCTGTCAAGTCGGAAGCGAGACTCCACGGGATGTTCCAAGAATCTATCCGGCGGCCCAGGGTCACGCTCGTGCGCTCCGGCGCCCTGGGGGACACCATCCTGCTGCTACCCGCCGTGGAGCTGCTGCGCCGCGCCTTGCCGGACGTGAAGCTCACCCTGCTGGGTTCGGCGTGGGCCCGGCATGTTGCGCACCTCATGCCCAGCCCCTGGACGGCGGCATCCTTCGGGGCGGCGGAGCTCGCGCCCCTGTTCGCGCCAGGCGCGGAGATGCCGCTGCCCGCGGCGCTCGCCGAACCCGACCTCGTCATGGTCTACACGTCCGAGGCGCATGGCCCATTCGTCGACAACGTTCAGAGGCTGCGGCGCGGCAGAATAACGCTCGCGTGGCCCGACAGGCCCCCTGCGGGCGTGCACGCGGCCGCTCACCTCGCCGGCGCGTTGACGCAGGAGCCGCCGGCCCTCGAAGAGCTGCCCCCGCCGAGTCTGAGGGCACCGCGCGAGGCAACCGAGCGGATGCGGCGCTGGCTTGGAGAACACCAATCGCGGAGAGTGCCCCTGCTCCTGGCGCACCCCGGAGGCGGTGGAAGCCGCAAGTGCTGGCCGGCCGGGCGCTGCGCCGAGTTCGCAGCGGCTGTCGCGGGCGACGATGCGATCGTCGTCATGCTCCGGGGCCCCGCCGACGAGGCGCAGTGTGAAGCCGTGCTCGAACGGCTTGCCGATTGTGCGTGCCCGCGCCCGCAGGTGGCGGAGCTTGAATCGCTCGAGGACGTGGCCGCTCTGATGTCGCTGGCGGACGTCTACGTGGGCAACGACAGCGGCCCATCGCACCTGGCGGCGGCGCTGGGCGTGCCGACGCTCGTCGTCTTCGGCCCGACCGACCCGGCGTCCTGGCGCCCGCTGGGCGTGGACGTGGAGGTTGTGCGGAGGCTTCCGGGGGAAGACGGCGACCGGTGGCCATCGGTCGCTGAAGTGCTCGGCGCCGCGCGGCGGCTTCTGGCGCGTCACTGAATGACGAATTGCTACAAGAAGAAATGTCCCTCTACTCTCCGCCTCAGCCCGCGGCACCCACAGGGTGTTTCTCATGCAGGTGCCAATAGTCACTCGCCCGCGGGCGGCAGCTTTGGCACGACGACCTCCACCGCCTCCAGCCGGCGCACGTCCACGCTCGGCCTGGCGCTCACGTCGAGGAACAGGGCATCGGGCCCGCCGCGCTTGACCCGCTGAACGGTGGCCACGGGCAGGCCCGGAGGAATGACCGGCCGCTCACCCAGCACGTGGTCCACAGGCGCGGTCACCAGCACGTTGTCGCGGGCCACCTTCGAGTCCCGGTCTATCCACCGGACGGTGCAGTTCGCCGTGCCGTCCCCCTCCAGCAGGCACGGCTCGCGCGTGCTGCTGACGCGGCAGGGCAGCCGGGTGCCGAGGTCAGTCAGCAGCCTCACCTTGCTGCGCCAGGGGCCAGCCTCCATCACGGTGCCGATCACCGCGCCAAGCGCGCAGACGGCCTGCCCCACCCGCACATCGTCCCGCGTGCCCGCCCCGATGACGATGCTGTGGCGCGTGCCGCCGGCGTCGTAGGCGTTCACGTTCGCGCTGACCAGCTTGCTGCTGAAGCCCTTCACCTGGAGGCCCTCGATGCTCGCCAGGCGGATGAACAGGCTCCGGCCCGTCTCGTCGAGCTGCGCGTTCTCGATCCTGAGCTTCAGGATTTCCCGTTCCGCCAGGCGGCAGCGCTCCCGATTGAGGACGGCCTCCCGGAACGTACCGCTGGCCGCCAGCGCGTCGCCGGCGAGCTTGAAACTCGCCTGGTCGATGGGGCCCAGCGTCTCCGTGAACACCGTGCGCAGCGGCGTCGTCAGCCGTGCCGGCAGGAGAAAGATCACCACCGCCACCCCCAGCACATACGCCGCCAACACCAGTGTCCGACGCGTCTTTTCATCCAGTCTTCTCATGTTATCCAACCAGTCTACCACGGGTATCCCGCGGCCATGCGGCTTGTTTTTCAACGCCGCGCCGTTATTATAGGGTACAGTGGGGAGCAATGGGAACCCTTCGCAGCGGGGGACTTTTGAGGGGGCGGACATGATGCAACCGGTACTTCGGCACGGGCACGGCAGGATCAAGGACGCGGCTCTGCTTTTCATACTGTCCGTCCTCGTCGCGGGGGGGGGCGCTGGCGGACGGGGTCTACATGCCCGTGGAGGCTGTCAGGAAGCCGCCGGCCATTCCTGCGCAGACGGCCCTGATCGTCTTCCGCGACGGGCAGGAGCAGCTCATCGTCGAGTCGGCCCTGGACGGCGAGGGTCAGAGCTTCGGCTGGATCGTGCCCGTGCCCGCGCAGCCCACGGAGCTGGCCGAGGCTTCCCCAGGCCTGCTTCGCACGCTGGAATTCGCCTGCGGACCCGCCATCACGCACGACCTTCGGAGGCAACTCCGATGGGCCGTGGTCATCGCTTTCGTTCTTCCGTGGGTTGCACTGTGGGCGTTCTGCTCAAAGAGAAGCTTGCGGGACATCCTCGCCCTGCTCCTTCTTCTGGTGATGCTTGCTGGCATGCTCATGACCAGCCTGGGCGGGGCGACCGCCGGTGGGGCGCGCTCAGTGGCGGGGGTGCGCCTGGAGCAGTCCGCCACGGTCGGCAGCTACGACGTGGCAGTGCTGGAGGCCGATAGCGCCGAGGCGTTTGGCGCATGGCTGGAGGCGAACGGTTATGCGTCGCTGACTGAAAAGGCGGAGGGAATCGTCGCGGATTACGTGCGGGAGGGCTGGCATTTCGTCGCCGCCAGGCTGACGCGCGAGGGCGACGGGTTGAGCGTCCCACATCCGTTGTCCATCACCTTCCCGGCCGCGCAACCCGTCTATCCCATGCGACTGACGGCGATTGCCGAATCCGAGGTCTACGTCGATCTTTTCGTGGTGGGGAAGGGACGTGCCAGGTGCGAGCCGTTGCAGCTTGACTTCTGCGACACCTACCGGTTCTCGCAACTCGATCGCTATGGCGAAGTACATTCTATAGCGCTCGGTGATGTGGTGATGATGGACGCCCCTGGCATGTTGCCGGGGTACGTCGGACAAGAATACGACTTGCTTGTCGGGCATCCACGCGCGGGGGAACTGATGTGGGACGGTTGCACGCTGACGCGGCTTTCCGGGACGCTGCGTCCAGAGGACATGGATGCCGACATCGCCATCACAATTGGCGCAACCGAGCCGTTCCGAGCACGTTACTACAGCAGGCTAGGAGCATTGAGCATCGGCGTTCTCGGGGGTCTGATATCCTGGACAGTGATTTGGGTTGGCGGCCTGATCTATCTGGCCGTGCGCCGCCGCGGGAGGCGCCCAGTCCTGCCCCTTCTCTGTGTGGCCGGTGCCACCGCCATTGCGGTGACTCTTATCCTCTACTTTGCCTTGCCAAAGGTGGATGTTCAGCCGCTGCCGTCCTTGTGGAGCGCCGCGGAGGCGATTGGTTCCGCGGGTCGCGCCGGCGCGCTGAACGGATCTACTGCCGGCGAGGTTAGGCAGGCGTTGAGACATCACCTGAGGCGCACTGCATTCAGAAACGAGCTGACGGGCGACCTGATGAAGATAGAGGATTCGCCGGGGAACCTGGAGGTCATAGAGGACGAACGCGGGATCGTCGTCCGCTCTTTCGATATGCGTGGCTTCCCACGCGACGATGCGCCTGTTTCAGACGTGCTGACGGTCCTGGAGCGTGGCGGTCATTGGTAGTCCGGCCTTCCGTAGCTGTGGAGTCGAAAGCAAATGGTGCAGAAAACACAAGGGGCGAGGAGCCTGCCTCCACCATGGCGACCTTAACGGGTGCTTCCGTCGCTTACCGTTGTTAGGCGGTCAGGCCGAGCGCGGGATCGTGGTGCGCACGTTCGACATGGAGGGCTTTCCCCAAGGCTGGCCGGTTTCGGCCCTTCCGCAAGTCAACCCGAACGTTCTACCGTGAGCGCCGATGAGTCGCCTGGGGGCGCTTCATTACTCCTCCGATGGCTCGCCCTCCAGGGGCGGGGACCAAAGGGAACTCTGTGGGGGATTCTGGCCATGGGACTGGAACTGACGCGGTGGGAGGAAAAGACGCTCAAGCGGCTGGAAAGAATCGAAAAGCGCAAGCGGAGGATATCAATTGCATCGAGACTGGTCTGGTTGTCGGCGATTTGCTTCTTGGTTCTGATCTTCTTTGACGCCTCGCAAATCCTCGTGGTCGGTTCGGCGCATGGCCTGTCCGTGTCAGAGCTCGTATGGGACCACGTCGACTCCCTTCAGCAGATATACTACGCATCGCCTGGCGATGGGATGAAGGCGTCCATAAGGACCGGCCAGCTACTCCTGCACACCGCGATGTTTTTCATCTCGGTTGGGTTCGCCGTCTTGCTCCCAGGCTACGTGAAAGGGGTTTTGCTGATGCTCAAACTCCATAGACGGCTTCAGGAACTCGGCGACCTGCCCGGCATCGAAATCGCCGCGCGCGGAGACTCACAGACAACCGACGACCCGGATGCATCTGCTCACTGACCACGTGCATGCCGGGAATCCCTCATTGGTCCGGCGGCTCGTCCTCGATCGGCGGGGAGCCGGGCGGGGGTTCGTCACGGATGGGGCGGAAGCCCATGTGCGAGTAGAAGTCGACCTGCCCCGTTTCGATCTTCCGCCGAATCCAGGCCTTGAGCGCCCTCCGCAGCATGGCGCGGCCGGGCGGGAGCAGGAGCAGGAAACCCACCGAGTCCGTCAGCAGCCCCGGCGTCACCAGGAGCGCGCCCGCCACCAAGATCATGGCCCCGTCCAGCAGGCCGTCGGCGGGAAGCTCGCCGCGCGACATCTCCTCCCCGATGCGCCTGAGCGCCCGCAGCCCCTCCCTCCTGGCCAGGAACGCCCCCACCACGCCCGTGCCCACGATCACCAGGATCGTGGAGGGGATGCCCGCGATATGGCTGAGCTTGATCAGCAGCACCAGTTCGATGAGCGGGACGACCGTGAGCAGCAGCAGGAGCTTCCAGAGCATCGTCTCGCCCCGACATTGACAGGGTGAATGCGCGGCCGATACACTCGGCCTCACAACCCATTCTACGGGACGGCCTCCGCAATGACGAATGACGAGCCCCGAATGACGAATCCTGAATGACGAATGCCGGAACCCGAATGACGAATGAACTCGGAAATGACTATTGAGGCCGGCATGAGCAACTCCCTGGGTGCCACGGGCCAAGGCAAAGCCTTGCCCGTGCTGTTGACCCGCGCAGAGCGCTCTGTGAGGCACGGACAAGCCTCGCGGCTTGGTCCGTGGCACACGGCCGCAGCCTGCCCTCATCCGGAGATTACTTCTCCAGCACTCAATCGTGTCTAGTTCCTAATGACTGAGAAGACGGCGATGTTCCGTGACCAATCCGCCCCGGACGAGAGTCCCGAACGTGAGCTTTATCGCAGGGTGCGGCGGCTGGCGCTCCGCACGATGCGGCCGGTGCGCACGCACCTTGCGGGAGCCTACGCGGCGGCCTGTCACGGGCGCGGGCTGGCCTTCCGCGAGCTGCGTCACTACGAGCCGGGCGACGAGGTGCGTCGCATCGACTGGCGCACTCTGGCGCGCTTCGGCGTGCCGTTCGTAAAGGAGTTCGTCGAGGAGCGCGACCTGCGGGTGCTGCTCGCGATGGACGTGAGCGCGTCGATGGACTTTCGGACGGCGCGTCGCACCAAGCGCTGGACCGCGACGGAAGCGGCTGCCGCCCTTGCGCTCTCGGCGGCGGACCGCGGCGACCGGGTGGGCGGGCTGGTGTTTCCGGGGACGGCACGCGATCTCACGCTCATCAGGCCCGCCCGCGGGATGCGGCACGCGCTGCGGGTGCTGAGGCAGGCGTTGGGCGAGCGCTCCGGGGCGGGGGCGACGGACGTGCGAGGGCCCCTGAGGGCGCTGGAGAGGCTGCGCCGGGGGGCCGTAGTGTTCCTCTTGAGCGACATGCTGTTCGAGCCCCCGCTGTGGGATCGCGAGGTGCAGCGCCTGCTCGCGCGGGTGGCCGGGCGGCACGAGGTGGTGGCGGCCGTCGTGCGGGATGAGGCCGAATGCGCCTCGGGGCGCATGTGGTCGGGGGCGTGCGGGGAGATATTCGAGTGCCGCGACCCCGAAACGGGACGCGCGGTGCGGCTGGCGGCGGGCGACCGGGGGCTGCGGGCAGCGCTCGCGGACCGCGACCGGCGCATCGCCGAGTGCATCCGGCGCGCGGGAGTCGCGCAGGTGTCCCTTTCGACGGCGCTGGACCCGGTCCCGGCCCTGCGCAGGCACTTCCGCAGCGTAGAGCTTGCGCGCCGGCACCCCTCGAGCCGCGCCCTTCACGCGCGATGAGGCTCCGTTTGACAATAGCTCTCGGGCATGGTACCATCACCGTGCTGTGGGGTTACACAGTTCCCGGCGGCCCGGGCAAGCCGTGCTGCCTGCGCAACGCCCGGTTCCAGTTGCTGGAGTAAATGTCAGGAAGATGGCGAAATTCAAGAGAAAACGCACGCCTGATCGATGTCGCTTCTGTCGCGAGGGGATAAAGGGCATCGACTTCAAGGAGGTCGAACGCCTTTCGAAGTTGATGACGAGCGAGGCGCGCCTTTTCAGCCGCAAACGCTCCGGCAACTGCGCGCGGCATCAGCGCATGTTCAAGAAGGCGGTGATGTACGCCCGTTACATGGCGTTGCTGCCGTACTGCTGAGGGGCCAGGATCTGGTGAGGGTGCTGGCGGGCGGAAGTGGCCGCGCGCCACGAGGCGATCCGCGCGCAACGCTTTGTCGGAGGCGGATATCAGATGCTCCAGGGATGCTACACGGCGCTGGTCACTCCCATGCGGGGGAAGCAGGCGGAGGCGGTGAGCTTCAAGGCGCTGGAGAGGCTGGTGGAGTTCCAGGTCGCCAGCGGCGTCAGCGGCGTGCTGGCCATGGGCACGACGGGCGAGAGCCCGACCCTCAACTGGGAAGAGCATTCCCAGGTCATCGTCAAGGCCAAGGAGTTCAGCCGCGACCGCTGCCTCGTGATCGCGGGCACGGGTTCGAACTGCACGGCCGAGACCATGCACAACTCCCGCCTGGTGGCCAAGAACAAGATCGGGGCCATCCTTCTGGTGGAGCCCTACTACAACGGGCCGAGCTCCATTGAGATCCGGCGCGAGTACATGGGCCCGGTGGCGGAGGCATTCCCGGAACTGGAAGTCATTCCCTACGTCATCCCCGGGCGAAGCGGCACGCAGCTCCTGCCGGAGGACCTGGCGCTCCTTCACGAGCAGTACGCCAACGTCAACTGCGTCAAGGAGGCCAGCGGCAGTCTGGAGAACATGCGCCGCACCCGTGAGTGCTGCGGCGATTCACTCCGCATCCTCAGCGGCGACGACGACAAGACCTTCGACATGATGACCGACGAGAGCATCGGGGCGGTCGGCGTGATCAGCGTCGTCTCAAATGTCGCCCCCGCCGCGGTGCAGCAGATGTGCGAGGCGCTCGCCGGCGGTCGCGTGGACGAGGGCACGGCCCTTCGCGACGCCCTCCAGCCCCTGCTGGACATCGTCACGGTGAAGACCCAGGAGTCCAGCCCCTTCGGCGATCGCCTATGCAAGGCCCGCAACCCGCTGCCGATCAAGACCCTGATGAGCCTCTTGGGCATGCCCGTCGGGGCGTGCCGCCAGCCCCTCGGCCGGATGACGCGCAAGGGCCTGGACGTGGTGCTGGAGGCGGCCCGCGCGGTCTGGCAGAACAACCCCGAGATCCTCGAACCAGTCGGCGCGGCCTTCGAGGTCGACATCGAGCAGCGTCTCCACTCCCCCGACGCGCTCAGCGGCCTGGCCTACGAGGACTAGGGCACCGGGCTTCCGCATCGCTCGCCCGCGCCAACCCGGGGGGTTCGCTACCTAGCGGCAGACCGCATGAGCATCTTCAAGCCCTGTGACATTCGCGGCGTGTATCCCGATGCGCTCACCGAGGAGCTGGCCGGCGCCATCGGCCGCGGGATCGGCACGGAGCTGCGCGGCCGCACGTGCGTGGTGGGCGGCGACGTGCGGTGCAGCACGCCCGCCCTGAAGCGGGCCGTCATCGAGGGGCTGGCGCGTGCCGGCGCGCAGGTGCTCGACCTCGGAATCGCGCCCACTCCGGCCATCTATTGGGCGCGCCGCCACCTCGGCGCCTACGGGGCCGTGATCGTCACCGCTAGCCACAACCCGCCGGAATACAACGGGGTGAAGTTCGCCTTGGGCGATCGGCCGCCGGGGCCCGAGGATCTGGCGCGGCTTGAGAAGCGCGTTCGGGATGGCGATTTTGTCGACGGCACCGGGCGCGTCGAACGCCGGGAGGTGCGCGGCGATTACCTGGAGTGGCTCCGCGAGGGTTTCGACCGGACGGGTTGCGGGCTGCGCGTGCTGGTGGACGCCGGCAACGGGTGCGCCTCGGACTGGGCCCCCGAGGCCCTCCGCTCGGCGGGCTACGGGGTCGAGAAGCTCTATTGCGAGCCGGACGGCACGTTCCCGAACCGTTCTCCCAACCCTACGGAGGCGGGCGCCCTGGAGGCAGCGGGCCGGGCCGTGGTCGAGCGGGGCGCGGACTTCGGCGTGGGATTCGACGGCGACGCAGACAGGGCCATATTCCTCGACGAGCAAGGCGCCATCATCGGGGGGGACAAGGCCGTCATCCTGCTGGCCCGGGACATCCTCGGCCGGGAGAAGGGCGCAACCATCGCCTACGACCTGAAATGCACCCGCCGGGTTCGCGAGGAGATCGAGCGTGCGGGGGGCCGAGCCATCGGGGAGCGGTCGGGCTACTCGTTCATCAAGTCGCGCCTGTTGGACGAGGACGCCGCCTTCGCCGGTGAGGCGAGCGGACACCTGTTCTTCCGCGAACTGGGCGGCGACGACGCCATCTACGCGGCGCTGCGCATGGGGGAGGTGCTGCGGCGCAGCGGCCTCCGAATGAGCGAGCTTGCTGCAACCATTCCACCCTACTTTATCAGCCTGGACATCCGCATGCCGCGTCCGCGCGGGGACGGCGAGCGGGTCATCGAGCACCTCTCGCGCACCTTTGTCGACCGCCCGCTGGACTTCACCGACGGCGTGCGCATCGAATTCGAGGACGGCTGGGCCCTGTGCCGCCTGAGCGTGACCGAGCCGGTCATCACGCTTCGCTTCGAGGGCGACACGCCCGAGGCCCTGGCGGCCATCCGGCAGCGCGTGCTCGCAGATATCCCCGACTATTGAGCTGTGGCAAACTAGTGCTCTGTCAAGTCAGAAATGGTGGGTCGAAGTGTTCCGCTCACCCGGGGTAGCGGAGGCGTCTCGCCTCCGTCGCCGCCGAGACGGCGGCGCTACCCTTGGGGATGTGGCAGTTGCACCTATCAAAGCAAGGTTGACAGAGCACTAGAGGAAATGGTCTGGGTAGCCCGACCGTCCCGGTCGGGCCTCAACTGGCGCACAGGCCGGCCCTTATGGGTGCCACGGGCCAAGGCGTAGCCTTGCCCGTGCCCGAGGGCGCTGTGAAACGCACGGACAAGCCTCACGGCTTGGTCCGTGGCACACCCACAACAGGAGGCGGGCCTGATGGCTTGGTCCGCCCGGCGTTCGCAGCCGAAGCTGCTTCCACCCTCCGTAGCAGGGCTACTGCGGAGGGCGGGTCGGCGGAGTAGGCTGGCACGCGGGCCGGAGCGAGACGCTCCGGCTACCCCGTGGATCCTTGCGTTTCTTTCCCAAAGGTCAACAAGAGTCGGCACGGGCGCGTCGCACGCGGCAGCGGGGCATTCGTTCCCGCGCCCTTGATCTCCTGGACGAGGTGTGACGAGCTTGACTGTTTCCCGGCGCCGCGCGAACATTTCGGCAGCAGGCCATGCCGGCGTTCGGGCAGGGTGGCTGGGAATCTGCGCGGCCATATGACCGCATGTCAGCGCAGGGGCTGCGCGCATGGGAAACCCATATCGGTGGAGGCAGCGAAATGAGCCTGATCAAGGAACTGTTCGGACGCTCGCCGTTCGGCCCCCTGGTGGAGCACGCCAAGTACGTGCACGAGTGCGCCAAGCTTATCCGCCCGCTCATGGAGGCCATGGCGGGCGAGGACTACGAGGAGGTTCACCGCCTGCAGGACGAGGTTTCGAAGCTGGAGTACCAGGCCGACCGCGTCAAGCACGAGCTTCGCGAGTCCCTGCCCCGGCGCTTCTTCCTGCCCGTTGAGCGCGAGGACCTCGAGGCGTTCCTGCACTCGATGGACAAGGTGGCGGACAAGGTCGAGGACTTCGCCGTGATCCTCTTGATCCGCAAGACGAAGGTCCATCCGGAGCTGACGGATGAGTTCTACGGGTTCGTGGACCAGGTGGCGCAGGTCAGCCAGACGCTGTTGGAGGCGAGCGAGGAGCTGGTGAACCTGGCGGAGGCCTCTTTCGGGGGCGCCGAGGCCGAGACGGTGCTTTCGCGCATCAGCGGACTGGGCGAGCAGGAGTGGAAGGCGGACCGGATGCAGCGCAAGCTCTGCCAGCATATCTACAGCCTGGAGGACCAGCTCGACCCGATCACGATCATGTTCTACGACAAGATGCTGCGGGCCCTCGGCTCGGTGGCCAATGCAGCGGAGAACGCCGGCGAGAAGCTGCGCATGATGATCGTCAAGGGCTGAGCGCGCCGCGCCGCCGACAGGGGTACGGCCCTTCCGGGACAATCGCCCATGGACTATGCCTACATCGTCATCGCCGTCACCGCGCTTCTGGGCCTCTACATGGCCTGGAACATCGGCGCCAACGACGTCGCCAACTCCATGGCCGACGCCGTGGGGTCGAAGTCCATCAGTATAAAGCACGCCATCATCGCGGCCGCGATCTGCGAGTTCGCCGGCGCCGTTCTGGTCGGCTCGCACGTGACGGACACTGTGCGCAAGGGGATCGTCGATCCCGCCTCGCTCCCGGCCGCCGAGGTGGTGCTGGGGATGGCCTGCGCGCTTCTGGCGGCGGCCCTCTGGCTGCACCTGGCCACGTGGCTCAGCATGCCGGTCAGCACAACACACTCCATCGTGGGGGCCGTCACGGGGTTCGGGCTGGTGGCCGCCGGCTGGGGCGCGGTGCACTGGGGCAAGCTGGGCCAGATCGTGCTGAGCTGGTTCGTCTCGCCCCTGACGGGCGGGCTGCTGGCCTTCATCCTGTTCAAGGTCATCAGCAAGCTTATATTGGGCAAGGCGAGGCCTGCGCGTGCGGCCGTCAGGTTCACGCCTTATGTCGTGTTCGTTATGACCGTGGTTGTGGTCCTGGGTACCGTTTACAAGGGACTCAAGCACGTCCATATGCCCTGGCTGGACGGCGACCGCTCTTTCATCGTGGCGCTGGTGCTCGGCTTGTGCGCGGCCCTTCTCTCGCGCACCCTGATCCGGCGGCGCCTGAGCGCCTTCAAGACGGCACCGCTGCCCCAACAGCTCGAACAGGTAGAGCGCGCCTATGCGCCCCTGGTGGTGCTCACCTCGTGCAGCGTGGCCTTCGCCCACGGGGCGAACGACGTCGCCAACAGCATCGGGCCATTGGCGGCCGTGGCGGAAATCGTCCTCTCAGGCGATGTGCAGGCCAAGGTGCCCGTCCCCTTGTGGGTACTGGCGCTGGGTGGCTGTGGGATCGCGGCGGGGTTGGCCACCTACGGTTACCGCGTGATGAGCACGGTGGGGAGCAAGATCACGCAACTGACGCCCACGCGCGGCGTGGCAGCCGACATCGCGGCCACCGCCGTGGTGCTATTCTGCTCGCGGCTCAAGCTGCCGGTCTCGACTACACACGTTCTGGTGGGGGCCATCATGGGCGTGGGGTTCGCCCGAGGGCTGGGCGCGGTGAACCGCCGGGTCACGCGCAACATCTTCGCCTCATGGCTGGTCACTGTGCCTGCCGCCGCCCTGCTGGCGGTGGTCTTGTTCGTGCTCACCAGGCCGTTCCTCCTGGGTTTTCTGAAAGGCGTGATCACCTCCGCCGGATCAGGGCCTGCCGGCCCGCTGCCGGGGTAGGCCTTCCAGCGCCTCTCGTCCCCATCCTCATCCTCGACCTCATTCGAGCCCGATTCCTTGCCCCCCGCGGGCTTACTTGTGTGTCGGGAGGTGCTGTGGTAGCATGGGCGGCGCCCGCGACAAACCTAGCTTCCGAATCCTTGACCGGTGCGTGGCCGGTCGCAGGAAGCGAGGCGTCTCCCGGGCGGAGGAACGTGGATGAACGTGGCAAAGATCGGAGACGAGAAGTGGGACTTCGTGGGTCGCGACGGCGCGTCGACGCGCCTGCCGTCAGAGGCCAAGGCGGCCGTCGAGTTCCCCACACGCTGGCGCGTCTTCGGACCCGTCGGGGCGGAGATGACGGCGATCGACTGGGCGCGCGAGCTGAACTACGAGTGGTACAAGGAAGCGATCCCGCAGGTTGATGCGGCCGTGGACGAGCTCTCGGGAATCCCGGAGACGCTCAGGGTGGGCGAGGAGACGTTCGAGGGCCGGGACGCTGTCATGGACGGCGACCGGCTCGACTTCAGCGCGCTCTTCGGCGGGCACGAGGCGGGTCAGCAGGCCTACGCTGTGGCCGTGATGGAGGTCGGGAGCGAGACGGAGGTTGTCTTCGGCGCGGGGTGCGACTGGTGGATGCAGTGGTGGATCGACGGGGAGCCGGTCTTCGACACGCTGGCGACGGGCAACAGCGCGGGATTCCCGTGGTCCACGAAGTTCCACAACAGCCGCATCGGCTCCACGGACCACTGCTTCAGCCGGCAGCTCGCGGCCGGCAAGCACCTCATTGTCGTCAGGGCGATCAGCGGCCTGACGGCCTGGGTGCTGCGGGCCGGGATAGCGACCCCTCGGGACGAGACGCTGTATGCACTGGCGCGCTCGAACCGGTGGGAGGTCGTGCCGGACCTGGGCGAGATTCGCTCCCCGGTACTTGGCCACTGGACGCACACGATGGCAATCCGTCCCGACATGTGCTTTGGCGACGTGACGCTGGAGTGCGAGTTCCAGCAGCCCTCGGGCACCGGCAACGTCGGGTTGATCTTCGGCGCCCAGGACAGCGCGCACTACTACTGGGCGCAGATCCCGAAATGGGGCCAGCTCTGGCGCGCCCGCGCGCTGTATGCCGCCATATCGGTCGCCGACGGCAGCGGCCACATGCGCAACCTCAAGATGGAGCTCGTGCCCAACGTGCCGCTACAGGGCAACATGTGGCGCTCGCTCAAGGTCGAGCGGCGGGGCAACCGGATCCAGATGTGGGTGGGCGGCGTCAAGGGCCCCTGCATAACGGACGATACCTACGGCGCCGGCCGGGTCGGCATCGCCGGCTTCTCGCAGTACAGCATCCGCAACCTGAAGATCGATGGCAGGCCGGTCGAGGCCGGCCCCTGGCCCGAGGAGGACCGCCGGAGAGTGCCCTGGTTCGAGCCGATCTCCGACCTGAGCCTCGGCGATTACCAGGCGCCCTCTCAACTGGTCAAGCTCTCGGACGACGAGCTCATCATGAGCGTCAACATAGGCCGGGATGCGCTCAGCACCAGCCGATTCAACATGGAGAACTGCTTCACATACTTCTACGCTTCCGGGGACGCCGGGCGGACCTGGTCACAGTACGCGGGACCCGTGCGGCGGGATACCATGCCGCCGGGGCTGTGGTTCGCGATGGGGCAGGGCGTTGTTCGGAGTATCAAGTTCGACGCCAAGGGCAAGCGGTTTGTCAGCCACGATTCGACGGACAGGGGTCTCACTTGGTCTGAGCCGCGTGCCGGGAAGCTGCTGGGCGACTGGGACGGACTGATGTTCCGCGAGAAGATGGAAAGCGACATGTTCAACTGCGTCCAGTTGAACGACGGCACGTTCCTGGGCGTGATGCTGCGCATGTTTCCGCACCTGAACTATCCCATCCTCAACGACATGATCCCAGACTGCGGGCAGGGCACGTGGGGGACCGGGTTGGCGCAGCCCTATTGCACCCTGTCGAAGGATCAGGGCCTGACGTGGTCGCTGCCCGTTCCGATGGACCACGCCGTGCTGCGCGACGGCGATCTGCCCGACAGCCCCTGCGGCGGCTTCTCCGAGACGGCCGTGGCCCAGCTCCCCGGCGGACGGATCGTGGCGATAGCCCGCCCCTACCGCTCTCCTTTCATGTGGCAGACGCAGTCGGAGGACGGCGGCGGGAGCTGGCGGATGGCCTGCTACGCCCCCTTCTCGGGCCATTGCCCCGATCTGATAGCGACGCGTTCGGGGTATCTGGTTGTCGTCAAACGCGGCCCTGGACTCGGCCTGTACTGGAGCGCCGACGGCGGGCTGAACTGGGACGAGGGCAGGATGATAGATTTCCCGAGCATCTTCAACGGACGCGCGATCGAGGTCGAGCCCGATGTTGTCCTGGTGGCCTATCCGCGGGCGCAAGACGAGGTACGGCCCATGCAGATGCGAATTCAGCGGATTCGTATCACGGCTGATGGGCCCCAACCACTCTACTCCGACTGACACGCTGACAAATGGCGTCGCATGAACTTGCATCGCATAGTTTTCCTGATAACGGCGGAAGGGGACAGAAGATGAACCGATCTTGCAAGTTGACTGGACTGTTTGTGGTGTCTCTGATCGCAGCGTGCATCACCATGCCTCCGGCCCGGGCCGAGGAACCCGCTGCGAGCGAGAAGAGAAAGCCTTACGGCCTGGACACGATCATCAGCTTCTACGGCGACTACAGAGGCGATGTTCCTTCCCAGAACCTCGTCTTGAGCGGCGTGACGTGGTTCAAGCTCCTGCAGGGCACTGTGGAGCAGGGCGCGGAGGTTCTCGCCACGCATCCCCACGAGCCTTTTTCCATCGACGAACTCGGTTTCGACTTTGACGGGCCGGCCGATCTGAAGACCATCAAGGTGCTGGCGTTGGCGAAGGAGAAGAAGCCGGAGCTGAAACTCGCCGTCTGGCAGATGAGGGGCCCGGTCGCGCCTAAGCTCGCGGCGGCGTATCGCGAACTCGTCGAACTCGTCATGATGGAGACCTACGTGGACCTGCCGGATTCGTGGTGGATCGCGTTCAACCTGCAAACGGCGAATCTCAACGGCCTGGCTGACATGACCATCATCGGCCTGGGCGTGGGCGCGCAGACCCCGGCGGCAGGCGAGGGACCGCAGGGCGGCTACTTTTGGACAAAGAGCAAGGAAGACCTGGAGCAGCAAATCCGCCTCATCCGCTACGTCGCCCCGGACTCGCCCGGCGTCACTTTCTTCGGCCAGAAGCCACACTTCGCGAGGGGCAAGAAGGGCGTCACCATAACCCTGGCGGACGTCGAGGCGGTTGTCAGCAAGTTCCGGGAGACTCCGACAGACGGGACCGGCCTCACGCCCGAGCTGCTCGAGCTGGGCAAGACGTTCACGAAGAAGTACGAGAAGCCGGCCATCTTCTGCTCGTCGGCCCTCGCGTACGCCGCGGCCTACCCCGGCGACCCCGGCACGGACTGGAGCGGACTCAGGGCCACCGAGCCGCTGACCATTCGGGCCCTGATGATGAACCTCGGCGAGCAGGACGCAAAGGACGTGAAAGTCCGCATCCGCCATCGGGGCGAGGGTGGCGAGGTTTGGGCCAAGGGCATCGTTGATATCCCGGCCAGGTCCATTGCCGTGGCCGTGCTGCCCGCAATACCGGGCCGCGGAAGCGAAAGACGGGTTGGAAAATGCATAATGGAGGTCGAGGCGCCCGGGTGTGAGGTTTTCAAGTTCCGCTACTCCCGTTACTGGGAGTAGAAGCGGCGGTATGTAGAGCACTGTCGACCTGCCGGCGCGCTCCGGGAGGACGGCGGTGCTCTACCTGGTTAGCGGCCACTGGGCCGGTCGGAAATGCCGCGTCAGCCCCGCGGCCGCTGGAGCAGTACTGTGATCTTCTCGCGGGCGGGGCACAGGCCATTTCCCTTTGCACTGGTGCGTTTGGTCTGCTATACTACTCGCTTTGAGTCGTTCCAGCCGTGCAGGCCGTTACATGCTGCAGGGGCTGGGGCGGCCGCGAGTGAGGCTTTTCGGACATCGGCAGGGAATGGATACGGCGAAGAAGACGGGCATCATCGAAGCGTATCGCGTGCACGAGACGGACAGCGGCTCGCCGGAGGTCCAGGTCGCAATCCTGACGTCCAGGATCAGCGAGCTGACGGACCATCTGCGCAAGCACAAGCACGACTATGCGACCCGGCGCGGGCTGCTGAAGCTGGTTGGCCAGAGGACGGCGATGCTCAGGTATCTGATGCGTAAGGACGAGCAGAGATATCGCAACGTTATTCGGAAGCTGGGGTTGCGGAGGTAGGAGACTGCCGGGACGCCGTGACGTGTCCGACGGCAACCGGAGGGAACGTGCCGGTTATCCCGCCCTTTGCAGGCAGTTCGCTGCGGCTGATTCCGATGAGTCCTCCGGGGCATGATCTCACTCCACCAAGCAATGTCCCGCATCTTGCGGACCGGGGAGATGAGGAAGGCGAGAAGCAATGGCGGGGGAAGGACCATGGCACGCACAGGTGCGATGCAAAGGAGGTGGCGCGAACGGGGGTGAGAAGCCAGGTGGTGAAGTTCGAAATGTGTCTTGATTCGTAGATGGTTGGAAGAGAGCGTGTTTGTTGTGTCGTCAGAGAATCGTTTGAGTGTTGATTGCTGAGTTGGAGGTTGAAGCTGTGGTGTGGAAAGTGGAAAGGTCGATTGCGGGAAGGTCGTTGACGATTGAGACCGGTAAGATGGCGAGGCAGGCCGACGGTGCTGCGCTGGTGAGCTATGGCGCGACGGTGGTGCTGGTGACGGCTGTGGCCAGGCCGGGAAGGGCGGAGTTGGACTTCTTCCCCCTCACGGTGGAGTACAAGGAGAAGCAATACGCTGCCGGCAAGTTTCCCGGCGGTGTGTTCAAGCGCGAAGGCAGGCCGACGCCGAAGGAAATCCTGACCATGCGGATGACGGATCGCCCGATCCGGCCGCTGTTCCCGGAAGACTTCGTCGAAGAGGTGCAGATCATCACGACGGTCCTGAGCGCCGACGGGGATAACGACCCGGACGTGCTGAGCATGATCGGGGCCAACGCGGCCCTTGCCATCAGTGACATCCCGTTCCTGGGGCCCGTGGGTTCCTGCCGCGTGGGGCTGATTGACGACCAGTTCGTCGTCAACCCGACGCATGAGCAGCGAGAGAAGAGCGAGCTTGAGCTGATAGTGTGCGGCAAGGCCGACACCATCGTCATGGTCGAGGGAAGCGCGAACGTGATTCCCGAAGAGGACGTTCTCACGGCCATCGGCGTGGCTCAGGACGAGAACGTGCAGGTCCTGGAAATGATAGGTGAGCTTGTGGCGCAGTGCGGCAAGCCCAAGAAGACTTACACGCCGCGCGCATTGGCGGACCCCGAGTTGGTCCGCTCCGCCTACGGGGCGCAGTTCGCCGAGGCCAGCCGCACGCCGGACAAGTTGGAACGTGGCGCGGCATTGAAGGCAGTGGTGAAGGAAGCGGTTGAGGCGCTGTGCAATCCGGACGACAAGAACGCCCCGACCCTTGCGCAAATCCGCCGCGCCTTCCAGAAGCTCGAAGGCATCGTGGTGCGGGAGCAGATCACCGGCGAGGGCGTTCGGAGCGACGGGCGCCGGCCCGAGGACCTGCGCAAGATCGATTGCGAAGTCGCCGTGCTGCCGCGCACGCACGGCTCGGCCCTCTTTACGCGGGGCGAGACGCAGGCGTGCGTCATAACGACGCTGGGAACGGTGGGAGACGAGCAACGGGTGCTCGATCCGCTCATCGAGACGGAAAATAGGAAGTTCCTGCTTCACTACAACTTCCTGCCCTCGTGCGTGGGCGAGGTGAGACCCATCCGCGGGGCGAGTCGGCGCGAGATCGGCCACGGCGACCTAGCCGAGCGGGCCCTCTACGCGGTGCTGCCCGACCGGGACGATTTCCCTTACACGGTCCGGATCGTCTCGGAGATTCTGGAGTCCAACGGCTCCTCGTCGATGGCCTCGGTCTGCGGCGGGACGCTGAGCATGATGGATGCCGGGGTTCCGATCAAGGACCCGGTGGCCGGCGTGTCCATTGGGCTGATCATGGAAGACGGCAAAGAGATCCTGCTGACCGACATAAG
>CAZXDF010000280.1:0-2574 GCA_964639345.1 uncultured candidatus Brocadiaceae bacterium
GCAAAAATGACGCAAAGGCTCCGCCCAGCGCCGCAACTTCCATTGCAGTCATGGTCGACCTCCCTGTTTAACTGTCTGGCTAGGAGATCTATCGGCACGGCGTTATGATCTTCTTGAGCAAAACTTGCGCTGTAGTGTTAGAATAGGTGTCAGTTTCTCCGCGATGGTGATCGATTGATTTAGAACTTTTTGTGTGGCTACTTCATGGGTATCCGACGCGCGCAGCACGACGCGAAAATGGAGGACACAAGGTGAGCGATTCTGTCACGGACCCGATTACATCCATGCGCGCGATCGCGCCCGATCCGATCGCCGGTCAGCTGCAGCCCGGGCCCGGCCTTGCGGTGGAACCGGTCGAGGGATTCCTCCCGATCACGGGCTACCGGAACTGGGCGACCCACGAGGAGCGGCCGGAATGGCCGAGCTGGACGTGGCGGCACGTCGGCTGCGAGAAGACGGGCGAGGACGCGTGGGTATTCCGGTACGAAAGCCCCAACGGGCTGCACGCGACCGGGACGCTGACGCTGCAGCACAAGCACCGCGTGGCCGTCTATCAGGTGACGCTCAAAAACACGGGCGGCCCCCCGACGCAGCCGCTGGCAGACCTGCCGTCGCTCTTCTTCAAACTGAACGGCATGCAGCAGCCGCGGGTCCTGAGCTGCAGCGGGGCCTGTAGCACGGCAGGCTGGCCGCACGCCCGCGAGTTTCCGCCGGACGCGTTTCGCACCTGGTCGGTGACGCCGGAGTTCCCCCGACCCGTGGAACTGAGCGCGGGGTCGGGCTCGGGCAGGCGCCGCACGGGTTCCTCCATGAAGGATATGCCCATCTTCATGATCACGGACCAGGCCCTTGAGAACGGGCCGGGGTTTTTCGTGGCCCTGGAGTGGTCCAGCTCCTGGCACGGTCACGTGTTCTGGGGAAAGTCGCCGGAGACCCTGTGCGTCAAGACCGGGGCGCGCACGCGCGACCTGGTGCTTGATCCGGGCGAGACGCTCGAACTGCCGCCGGCGCACGTCGGTTTCTTCGATGGCGGCCCCGCCGCGGGCACGAACGCGTGTCGCCGCTACATCTTCGAGCACGTGATGCCGCACTACATGGGCGAGCCGACGCTGCCCCCCATCGCGTACACGCTGTGGCCGGGGATTGAGGCCCCCTACACCGACGCGTGGCTGCGCCCCCACGTGGACGCCGCCGCCGAGATCGGCGTGGAGATGTTCTGCGTAGATGCCGACTGGTGGGTCGGCACCTACCACAACGGCCTGGGCAACTGGGAGCCGGATCCCGAGAAATTCCCGGATGGGCTGGAGTCGTTCGCCGAGTACGTCCGATCCCGGGGCATGGGTTTCGGCCTGGCCTTCGACGGCGGCGCCGTTCCGGGGACGAAGATCGTGCGAGAACATCCGGAGTTCTTCTACGAGCTTCCCGAGTCTTTCTGGTTCACGCACAAGTTCAACTTCTCGATACCCGAGGCGTGCGACTACATGGTCGAGCTCATTTCCGGGTATGCCGAGCGGTGCGACCTGCGCTACATCCGCGGTGATTTCTTCCTGGATCCCATGGAGCGCGGCGAGCCATTCGACTGGAACGTGATCGATCCGAAGGGCAAGGCCGCGTTCGCGCACATCCGGGGGCTTTACGGCGTGTGGGACCGCCTGCGCGAGCGCTTCCCGAAGCTGATGCTTGAGATAAATGACGGCGGGGGCAACTCCATCGACTTGGGGACCATGCGGCGCCACTACTGCGGTTGGGGCAACGATAATTGCGGAAGCCCTCACACGTGCCTGATGATGCAATTCGGGGCCAACACGTTCGTTCCCCCCAACTACATGGGCCTGGCCATCGGTCCGGAGAGGGGCGGGAGCACGACCGGTCCCGACGCCGGTTACACCGATCGCTCATTCATCGGCCGCATGGCAGGTGAACTCCTGTTCCACGGGCCGCTGGCTGACTGGCCGGCAGACGTGATCCGCCGCGCGAAGCACTGGGCGGGCGTGTACAAGCGCATCCGCCACTTGCTCGTTAGGGACTACTACCGCCTGCTGCCGCAGCCTCAGTCCAATGAGGAATGGGATGCGGCGCAGTTCTGCGACGGCGCCGGGGACGGCGTTGTCTTCGTCTCGCGGTTCGGAGGCAGGACCGTGAGCAAATTGCTGCGCCTGCGCGCCGTCGATGAAAACATCGTATACCGATTCACGAATGAGTCGGACGGGCAGGAGCAGACGGTTTCCGGCGACCAACTACTGTCGGAAGGCCTCCCGGTCGAGTTGCCGCCGGACACGATGGCGCTCTACTCGTACACGCGGTGTATTTGAGATGCCTGACGAGTTAGGGGACCGTGGTCCAGCTAGTTCGGTGCCCCGTGATATGGCGCTGGTCTTCAGCGGGTGTGATTCCCGCCCGGCAACTGGTCGCTCCAGCCGATAGCACCCGGAGCCGTGAAACTATGAAGCAAGCCTCCTCGAGGGTAGCGTGGAGTTTTGAGCGAACTACACACCCTATTAAGGAGGCCTGCTTATGTGGTACGTCGGACTGGATTGTCACATGCGAACTTCGTCGCTTCACATTCTCGACGCT
>CAZXDF010000281.1:0-2627 GCA_964639345.1 uncultured candidatus Brocadiaceae bacterium
GGGGGACGAACGAAGTCCTAAATGGACATTCGCAGGGTTCGAGTCCAGGAACTGCGCCGCAAATACCCCAATCCCGAATCCCGAATCCCGAATCCTGACGGCCTCAACAGCGGCGCAGCCGCTAAACCTGAGACCTCAATCCCGGCGGCATCAAGGCCCTTCATGTACATTCAGGGTTCCTGATCGCTAAGACCCCGGTCCCCCCGCTCTGATGAGGAGTACCGAAAGATGACAGACAAACTGAGACTCACGGGCCGCCACGCGACCATTGCGCGCCTGGAATCAACGGGGCTCGTGGCCGTGGTGCGCGCCGATAAGCCGGACCGCCTGGTGGACGTGTGCCGGGCGCTGCACGAAGGCGGCATCGACGCGGCGGAAATCACCATGACGACGCCGGGCGCCCTGGGCGTGATTGAACAGGCCGCCGCACAGATCGGAGACCAGTGCCTGATCGGCGTGGGAAGCGTCCTGGACGCGCCCACGGCGCGGGCCGCGGTCCTCGCGGGCGCGGACTACATCGTTTCGCCCACGCTGAAAGAGGACGTGATCGAAATGGCGCACCGCTACGGCAAGGCCGTCGTGCCCGGAGCCCTGACGCCGACGGAGACCCTCAGTGCTTGGGAGGCGGGGGCCGACATGGTAAAGGTCTTCCCCGCGAACCACTTCGGGCCGCGCTATTTCAAGGACCTGCTGGCGCCGATGCCACAACTGAAATTAACGCCCACGGGCGGCGTGGACCTGGACACGGCCGCCGATTGGCTCAAGGCCGGCGCCGCGTGCCTGGGCGTGGGTTCGGCACTGGTCCAGAAAAAGCTGATCGAGGATGCGGACTGGTCCGGACTGACTGCACTGGCGCGGAAGTTTGTTGAGATTGTGGGGCGGGTGAGGGGCGAGGGGTGAGTGAGGCACGGAGGCACGGAGGCACGGAGGCACGAAGGCACGGAGGCACGAAGTGACGAGGGAGGTGTGACTCGCGGAACGCGCGCACTGGGCGCCCGCCAGCGACGCCGCGAGACTCCAGGTCGTGCCGGAAGGTGAACAGACATGTCAAGGGCGATGGACCTGAACAGTGGAACGCTCCGACTCCGGCTCAGCTGTATCGTCGTCGTGGCCGGGCTCTGGTCGGCGTTCGCGGTGGCGCCGGGGCTTTGGCTCGACCATCCGATCTTCGGCACCGTGCCGGTGATCGAAGGGCTGCCGCGGATCGTCGCCCCGTTCGATGGCATCTTCCTCGGGGCGATCGTTCTCCTGCTCGTTCCCGCGGTCGCGGCGCGGCGGCCGCAGCGGTGGATCGGCGTGTGGTGCGCGGTCTTCGCGCTTCGCTGTCTCTACGACCGCATCACGTGGCAGCCGTACTACTACCAGTACTTCCTCATGCTCCTGCCGCTCGCGTTCGCGGGCTGGGGCTCGGGCCGGGGAGCCCCACGCCGCGACGCTGCGGCGCTGGATGCGTGCCGCCTGGTCATCGTGTGCGTTTACTTCTGGTCGGGGGTCGCCAAGCTCAACCGTACCTTCCTCGGCGAGGGGATGATGACCATGCTCCTGGTCGTGTTCTCCGCGGACGCGGCGAAGGCAATCCATGAAACCATCGTTCTCGTGCCGCTCTTCGAGATCGCCGTGGCGCTCGCTCTGCTCGTTCGTCGCCTTCGCCTTGCGGCCGTCTGAGGCGCGATCACGATGCACCTCGTAATCCTCTGGTGCATCGGCCCGTACGGACTGAACTACAACCGGGTCGTATGGCCGTGGAACGTCGCCATGATGGCGCTGCTCCCGATGCTCTTCCTGCGGACGAAGGACCTGCCCGGTCCGAGAATCCTCGCGATCGACTCGTCCGTCTTCCACAAGGTCGTCCTCGTCTTCGCCCTCGTCTGTCCCGCGCTCTCCCACGTCGGCCTGTGGAACGAGTACGCCTCGTTTCGCCTCTACGCGGGCCGCTACCGTTTTGCCACGGTGTACTTGAGCCAGCGCCTGATCGACACGCTCCCGGCCGAGGCGCGGGAGCAGGTCCAACCGCAGGCGGCCCGGTACGCCCGCAAAGGCCATCGGGTTGCCGAGTTCGCCGGTTTTCTCGTGATCCCGTAATGGTCCGAGCTGCAGCTCGGCGCGTTTGCACCGCTGGAGCTGCCGGTCTACCGGCACGTGGCGCGGAGGTTGTGTCGCCTGGAAGAAAACGACGGCGATCTGCTCCTCTTGCTCGAGGACTTGCCGGACTGGCGGACCGGGCAGGCGAAAATCGCCAAGATCTCTTGCCGGCAACTCGAAGAATAGGACTCAGCGCGCGGCCACGGGGGTCTTGCTTCCGGGCCGTCCAGGGGCTATAATCCTACACGTGAGCGGTGAGCCCGAGTCCAAGTACCGGGACCAGGTCAATGCCCCGGGGCGTCAGGACCGCCTGGCCACGCGTGGCCAAGGCCGCAATCCAGGATTCTGGAGCGCCAACCTGTTTGGGACGCCGCTCACATTTTTTGCTTTAGGCGGCCCAGCCGCAAGGCTAAGAAAGGCACAGAGGCACGGAGGGACCAAGCGGTGAGTCGCGGAACACGCGCACACGGCGCGCGCCAGCGACGCCGTGAGACTCCAAGGTCGTGCCGGAAGGCGAAGAGACATGTCAAGACACCGATTTGTGC
>CAZXDF010000282.1:0-4667 GCA_964639345.1 uncultured candidatus Brocadiaceae bacterium
AAGCATACGGACGATCAGTCGGACGCCGGGGGATACTCGTTGCACAGGTAGTGCAAGGGCGGCTCATCCCCCTCGATCTCGGGGAAGCGGCCCACCTCGTCCACGAAACGGTTATCAGCCGTGTCGTCGTTGACGGCCGAAACCTCCCCGATGAGAACCGGCCCCGAGCCTGCCTCAGCCCAGAATTTGTGATACATGCCCTGCACCAGCGTGATACTCTCCCCCGGCCGCAGCACCAGGCGGCCTCCGGCCTCGACGGTGCGGACTACCCCGTCGGTGCTCACCCGTACGGGCGTAGTCCCGTCAAGGGCCTCGTCCGCAGTCGAGGCGTTGAGCTCCATCACAAGGTTCCCCCCGGCCCTGTTGATGATGTCCTCCATCTTCTTCCAGTGAAAGTGCGTCGGCGTGACTTGGTCTTCCTGGGCGATGAGGAGCTTCTCCGCGTACGGCTTGGGATCGTCCGGGTCGTCGTAGTTGCCGTTGCGGATTGTGAATATTGCGAGGCCGACCTTGCGGAAATCCCCCAGGCCGAAATCGGTTATGTCCCAGCCGAGCATGTTCTTGCGGATCTCGTCGCACTCGTTGCCCTTGCCTGCCCAGTCCCCCGGGCCCCAGAAAGCGAAGGGCGGCAGGTTGAAGCCGCAGTCTGCAATGAACTCCTTCGCGCTGGCCAGAATCGCGTTGATCTGCGAACGTTTCATGCCGCCGATCCTCCCTATTGCAAAAAGCCGCTCGACGTGGTAAACTAGTCCATATAGTACCGTGCCATTTCACCCGGGCCGCGTGGGAATGTCAAGCTCGCGTGGCTGGCGGGGGGGGGATCGGGGCCCGTCCGGGGGGACGTGCAGGGCTCAGGCGAAGTTCAAACCCGTCGAGGTGCCTCACATTGGCGCATGGCAACGACATGAGTGCCCCCTCCACATACCGGCGTTGCCTGGTCCTGCTCGGTCCCACCGCGGTGGGCAAGACGGAGCTTTCGTTGCGCCTTGCGCGCCGTATTGGGGTGGAGATCGTCTCGGTGGACTCGATGCAGGTCTACCGCGGCATGGACATCGGCACGGCCAAGCCCGGCGAGCAGATCCGGCGTGAGATCCCGCACCACATGATCGATGTGGTCGAGCCGGAGGAAGACTTCAGCCTCGGGCGTTTCTGCCGCGAAGCCATGGAGGCTATCGAAGGGATATGGGCCCGCGGCAGACGGCCGCTGCTGGTTTGCGGAACCCCGCTCTACCTCAAGGGCCTCCTCTGGGGCCTTTTCGAGGGCCCCGGCGCCAGCCCCCAGGTGCGCAGCCGATTGCAGGCGGAAGCGCAGGCGATGGGGGTTCCCCATCTGCACCGGCGGCTCGCGCGTGTAGACGCGGAGGCCGCGCGCCGCATTGGGCCCAACGACATGCGGCGCATCGAGCGGGCCCTGGAGGTCTACGAGCTCACAGGAGAGCCCATCAGCAGCCTTCAGAAGCAGTTCAGCGCCTCGCCACAGCTCGAGCACGCGATCATCGGCCTTTGCAGGGACCGCGGGGAGCTCTACGAACGGATCGGGCGGCGCGTCGACGCGATGATGGAGGCAGGCCTTCTGGAGGAAGTGCAAGGCCTGCTCGAGCGCCTGGGTCCGCAGGCCGGCCAGGCCGTGGGGTATAAGGAACTGTCGGCGCACCTGCGCGGAGAGATGTCCCTGGAGGAGGCGGTGGATGTCGTCAAACGCAACACCCGGCGCCTGGCCAAGCACCAGATCACGTGGCAGCGCCATTTCCCGGGGGTGGAATGGGTAGAGCTTGACGGCCAGGCGTCCGCCGAAGGGGCGCTGAGGCGATGTGAAGTCATCCTGCAAAGGCTTGACCCTCCGGCCGGGTTTGGCTATGATATGCGCGTGGGAATCTCCACATAGGAGGCATCAGGGAATGGCAATGAGGCATTGGGGATTGGACTTGGGCTACTGGAGCCTGAAGGTCGCAAGGGGCACGGTGGACCCGAAGAGCGGGCGGATCGCCATAGATCTTTACGAGGAAATAGAATATGACGGGCAGGGGGTGGGGCAGGGCGCCCCGTCGCTGGAGCGCTTCCGGGCGGGGCTGAGGGCGTTCGGCGAGAAGTTTTCCCTGGAGAAGAAGGACACCCTCTCCGTGGCGGTCTCGGGGAGCGAGGTGTTCAGCCGTTTCATCAACCTGCCTCCCGTCCCTGAGAGCATCAACGAGATCATCCGTTACGAGGCCCGGCAGCAGATTCCGTTCGACATGCGGGAAGTGGTCTGGGACTATCAGCCGCTGCAGGAAGAATACCAGCCCGGCGAGGAGATCGAGGTGGGGCTCTTCGCGCTGAAACGCGAGACCGTCGGCGAGCTCATGGAGATGCTCAGTCCGTGGCGCGACAACCTGCGCGTCGTTCAGGACGCGCCCCTGGCGGTCTACAATTTCCTGCGCTTCGAAGGATGGGTGTACGAGCCGCTGATCGTGCTGGACGTGGGAGCCCACACGACGGACGTCCTGATCCTGAATCACCCCCGGTTCTGGATACGGCCCCTGTTGGTTGCGGGGGACGACATAGCCGAGCGCCTGCAGAGCCACTTCGAGGTGTCCCCCGAGGGGGCGGAGCACATCAAGGTGCGGGCATCCGAGGCCGGCCGCGAGACCCAGGTGCTGCGCGCGATCCGCCCGGTCGTCGGCAGCATCATCAGCGAGGTCCAACGCTCGATCGGTTACTACAAGAGCCTGGCCAGGGGGGTGAGGTTCGAAAAGGTGTTGGCCCTGGGCAGCGCCTTCCAGCTGCAGGGGCTGGACCGGCTGCTGGCCGAAGGCCTCCAGTATGAGATCGAGCGCCTTACGGAGCTGCGCGAGTTCGATCTGGCCGAGCCGCTGACCATGCAAGAGTTCCTGCCACAGCTTGGCGGGGCAAGCGCGGCGCTGGGACTTGTCCTGCAAGGATGCGGCAAGAGCCACATGAACATCAACCTCGTGCCAGAGGAGCTGACAAGGGCCAAGTCAGTGGGCAAGAAGAAGCCCTGGGTGGCTGCCGCCGCCGTGGCCGTCCTGGCCATGGGCATCATCGCGCTGGTGAGCGAAAGGGCCCGCGCCAGCGATCTGGCCGCGTACAGCCAGGGCCCCGATAGCCCTACGACTCTCTTGAAAGAGATCGACAGGATCACGAAGCCGTACGCGGACCAGGAACCTAAAACAGAAGAGATCAAGGAGGAACTGGCGAACCTGTGCGACCGTTCCACGGACCGGGACGTGCTGATGCGAATCGTTCCGTTGATCTCACGCGGCCTGCCCGAAGACGTATTCGTGCGCAGTATGGAAGTGGCCTGGAATGGGGAGCGTCTGTCTGTCAACTTGGTTTGCGAGACCGAATCCCGTGCGGGCGTGCAGGATTACGTGTCGAAGAAGGTCAAGAAGTCGGTGCAATCGCTTCTGTCTGAGAAGACCGGCAAGCCGGTCTTCTTGAACGTCGTTGTCTCCGAGCGGCTCCGCAGGATATGGCGCAACATTCTCACCGGCAAGGGAGTCAAGCCGGGTAAGGTTGCGAATCCGGATATCAGAGAGTACGGTGCGTTCACTGTCAATGCACGCATTGATACCGGCGAGGTAAAGAAGCAAGGGAAGAAGTCGGGCGGGCGCCGTAAGTCCGGCAAGGCAGCGTCTCCGCGCGGCAAGTAAGCGCGCGCGAAGACCCCGGCCAAGACCGAGACTACCGGCCAGGGCATCCTGGGTTCGCGAAAGGACCTAATGTCTGAGTAGATGGGAGAGCGCAAGGATGGAAAGCATATTGCGGCTGAAGTTCTGGTTGACGACGGCTCTGATCGCGTTGGTCGGCGTTGGGTTATTGGTCTTCAGCGTGGTGCAAGCCGCCCAGAACAGCAGCGCAAAGGCGGCAATCAAAGATAATCTTGAGAAGGTCAGCCGGAACATGAAGGGCCCGATCCACAACAATCAGTGGGCCGATCAGTCGAAGGAGCACGAGACAAGTTACGGGGAGCAGTTCAAGGTCGTTACCGCCGATCTGCAGGAGCAGGGCAAACTGCTCGAGCGCGGCATCGCTGATCCACGGCCGGGCGCGTTCGAGTTCCTGAGGGTCTATCCCGAGAAGATACGGGCGTTGCAGGAACGCCTTGCCGACAGTGTGGACCGGGCGAGTCCTCGGACCATTCAGGATCGGGAACGGGAACTCCTCGGCCTGCCGGGGTATCCCACCGAATCCATGATGCGCAAAATCGAAAGGGAGTACTGGATACAGGAAGCCATCGTGTCTGTCGTGGAGCGCACGAATGAAGGCCTGGAAGACAAGATTCTCGATTTTCGCCCGCTCGTACTCAGGTTGGAAGGCAAGCCCGAGCACTTCATGCGTGCCGCACACCAAACCAGGGACTTCAAGTGCCATGTCTTCCAAATCGGCGTCACAATGGTATACGAGGACGTCCCAGCGTTCTTGAAGGAACTGCTCGACGCTAGCCTTGCGTTGGAGATAACTTCCGTGAACATGGAGTTGCGCGGGGCGGGCACGAGCCGAACGGGTGCCCGGGAGCCTGCTGACGTTTCAGGGCCGATGTCGCTGCAGGGACCCGACTTCGGGGGTGGCGGAGTTGGCCCCCCCGGTGGTCTTCCCTGGGGCGGTCCAGGCCCCATGTTTGACGGGGGAGGTGTAATGGACGATGGTTTCACCGAGCCGATGGACGA
>CAZXDF010000283.1:0-5706 GCA_964639345.1 uncultured candidatus Brocadiaceae bacterium
TATCTCCGCCCAGGGCCCTCTGCCACCGGGCATATTCGGGTATGATCCGAAGCTGAAGAACCCATATAAGCAGTTCGATGTGGAGCAGGCCCGCCGGAAGCTCGCCGAGGCCGGCTACCCCGGCGGCATTGGCCCCGACGGGAAGCGACTGGAGCTCACCTATGACATCGGCAGCGCCGATCCCGCGGCCAGGCAGTCCGCGATGGCGTTCGCAACCGACATGGACAGGATCGGAATCAGGGTGAAGGTCGTCACTAACACCTGGGCCGAGTTCCTTCGCAAGACTCACGAAGGGCGACTGCAGGTCTTCCGTCTGGGCTGGATTCTCGACTACCCGGACCCCGAGAACTTCCTGCAGCTCCTCTACGGCCCCAACAAGGCGCCCGGACCCAACGCGTCGAACTACGACAACCCGGAGTTCAACAGGCTCTTCGACCAGATGAAGGCCATGGACGACACGCCCGAGCGACTGGAGATAATCCAGCGGATGGTCGCCATGGTCATCGAGGACGCGCCCTGGATTCCCAGCACGCATACCGTAAGCTACGTTCTCCGCCACCAGTGGGTCAGCAACGCCAAGGCACATGCCATGAGAGGGGGGTTCCTAAAGTACAGGGACGTAGACGTGGCGCTGCGCGAGAAGCTGCGCCGCGAGTGGAACCGGCCGAATTACCGGCCGCTGATCGTCGCCTTCGGCGTGGTGTTCTGCGCGTTCGTGGTGCTGGCAATGTTCAAGAGAATACCTCCGGCGGAGCGTTCTCAGCAGTGATCGCTTACATCATCAGGCGGGTGCTTTACATGATTCCCCTCGTGCTGGGAGTCTGCATCTTGACGTTCCTGCTCTTCGACGTGGTGTTCTCCCCCAGGGAGCGAGCGGCCCGAGAGTTGGGCAGGCACGCCGACGAGGAACAGATCCGGGAGCTGATCCACAGCCGCGGTTGGGACAAAGGACTCCTCTATAACGGCACGGCCGAGGGCATCAAACGCCTCACGGACACGCGTTTCGCCGATCACATGGCACGTCTTCTCCTCTTCCGGTTCGGCCGTTCGGAGAAGACGCACGAGGACATCGGCAAGAAGATCCGTCAGGGCATGGTTCCGTCGCTCACGCTCACCGTGCCCATGTTCGTCCTCGGGCTGATCGTCGGCATCAGCCTGTCCCTCGGAGTCGCGTATTTCCGGGCCACCTACCTGGACCTTGGCGCTGTCGTAGTGTGCGTCGGTTTCATGTCCATTTCGATCCTGGTCTACATCCTTGTCGGCCAGTTCCTGCTTGCCCAGCACATGAGGATGTTCCCGATCTACGGCTACGCCGGCGGCTTTCACGCTATGCCCTTTCTGCTGCTCCCCGTCCTGATCGGAGTGCTGAAGGGCCTCGGAGGGGACGTTCGTTTCTACCGGACCATCCTGCTGGAGGAGGTCAGCCGGGATTACGTGCGCACGGCCCGGGCCAAGGGACTCGGCGAGGTCGCCATTCTGTTCAAGCACGTCCTAAAGAACGCGATGATACCTGTCCTGACGCGGACGGTGCTCGCCATACCATTCCTCTTCATGGGCTCGCTGTTGCTGGAGAACTTCTTCGGCATACCGGGCCTGGGAAACATGACCGTGGAAGCGGTCGCCAACGGCGATACGCAGGTGATGGCCGCCATGGTCTACCTGGGTGCGCTGCTCTTCGCGCTCGGCAACCTGCTGACGGACATAAGCTACACCCTGGTCGACCCTCGGGTCAGGCTGCAATGAACAACGACGAGGACATCATCAAATCGCGTCCGCTGTGGGCCGAAGCCTGGCACAGGCTGAAGCTCAACCGCCTCGGGATGCTCTGCCTCGGCATCATCGCCTTCTACCTCGCCGTAGGCCTGTTGGACTTCATACCCGTGTGGACGAAGGTGGACGCGGGTGAAACTGCTGCGACGAGAGGGATCACACTGATCGACTGGACCTTCTTGAAGCTGGCCGGCCCGACGGAAAAGACCGAAAGCTACTCGCACCCCGGGACGCGCCGGCATGTGCTGGGAACCGACATCCAGGGGGTCGACGTCCTCTACAAGTCAGTGAAGGGCATTCGAACCGCCATCATACTCGGCGGCCTCACCGCTGCCATCTATATCCCTCTGGGACTTCTTTTCGGCATCATCGCCGGCTATTTCGGCGGCATAGTGGACGACATCGTCGTTTACATCTATTCGACTCTGGCCTGCATTCCCGGCATCCTGCTGCTGATCGCCTTGATGTCTGTCATGGGCAGGGGCTTGCCCCAGCTCTGCATTGCCCTGGGCGTCACAAGCTGGGTTGGCCTGTGCCGCCTGATCCGCGGCGAGACGCTGAAGCTTCGCGAAGCGGACTACGTCCTTGCCGCGCGCGCACTGGGAGCGAGCCGGTCCCGGATAATACTCCGCCACATTCTGCCGAACCTCTTCCACATAGTCATCATAACCTTCACCCTGGGCTTTAGCGGCATCGTCATGTCGGAGGCCGTGCTGAGCTATATCGGCATCGGCGTCAAGCCGACGACCATGTCGTGGGGGACGATGATCAGCGAGGCCAAAATGGAACTCTCGCGGGACCCCAGCGTCTGGTGGCAGTTGGGCGGCGCGGCGGGGGCGCTGTTTCTTCTGGTTCTGGTTTTCAATGTTTTCGGCGATGCGCTCAGAGACGCATTGGACCCCAAACTCAGGAATCAGTGAATGGCCGAGGCAGCAGAGAAGCCGCTTCTAGAAGTCCGGGATCTGGCGACGCACTTCTATACGGAGCAAGGCGTGGCCCGAGCGGTGGACGGTGTCAGCTTCGACGTTCGCCGCGGGGAGACGTTCTGCATTGTGGGCGAGTCGGGTTGCGGTAAGACCATGACCGCGCTCTCCATCCTGCGCCTGGTGTCGCCGCCTGGCAGAATCGTCGCCGGCCGGGTCGAGTTCGAAGGGCAGGACCTTCTCCGTGTTCCCGACAAAGCCATGCGCAGCATCCGGGGCAGGCAGATCGGGATGGTCTTCCAGGAGCCGACGACTTCTCTCAACCCCGTCTTCACGGCAGGCAATCAGATTGCGGAGGCTATCACTGCGCACCTGGGTGCCTCTCGGAAGAAGGCGCGGGGGATGGCGCTGGAGATGCTGGAGAAGGTAAGGATTCCTGAACCCGGCCGGCGGCTCGAGAGCTATCCGCACCAGATGTCCGGAGGGATGCAGCAGCGCGTGATGATTGGGATGGCGCTTGCCTGCACGCCGTCCCTGCTCATCGCTGACGAGCCGACGACCGCGCTGGACGTCACGATCCAGGCCCAGATACTCGAGCTGCTCCGGGAGCTACAGCGGGAGATGGGAATGTCGGTGCTTCTCATAACGCATGACCTTGGCGTCGTGGCCGAGGTGGCCGACAGCGTTGCCGTGATGTACGCCGGGCGAATCGTGGAGTCTGCGGGCGTCAAACCCGTCTTTCGCGACCCGCTTCATCCGTACATGGTGAGCCTTCTGAAATCCCTGCCCACGCTAGGCTCGCGGCAGGAGAAGCTAAGGGTGATCCCTGGCCAGGTGCCCGACCCCCGCAGGTTCCCGACCGGTTGCCGTTTCCATCCCCGCTGCTATATGGCGGCCCCCGAGTGCGCTTCTATCGAGCCGGAGCTTCGGGAGGTCAAGCCAGGGCATCGTGCGGCGTGCATCCGTCTTGACGGGTACTGGGAGGAAGGGAATCCCTTGCGGGGAAGACTGGCCGTCAGTGACGCGGAAAGATCAGCCTATGCCTGATGGCAACGAAGACATTCTCCTGGAAGTGCGTGACCTGAGGAAGTACTTCCCCGTGCGCAAAGGCATTCTTAGGCTCACGGCGGGCTACGTAAGGGCTGTTGACGGCCTCTCCTTTGCGGTGCGCCGGGGCAGGACGCTGGGCCTCGTCGGCGAGAGCGGCTGCGGGAAGACCACCGCAGGGCGGACGCTGCTCAGACTTCTGAAGCCCACCGGCGGTGAGATACTGTTCGACGGCATAGCTGTGCACGCTCTCAGGGGTCGTCGGATGCGACCCCTGCGCCGGCGCATGCAGATGATATTCCAGGACCCGTACGGTTCACTCAACCCCAGAATGACGGTCGAGTCCCTCGTCGGCGAGGCCTTCTCGGTGCACCGCGTAAGCAGCGGCCGCCGCCGTCGGATAATGGTTGGTGAGCTGCTCGAACGCGTGGGGCTTTCGCCCGCCCACGTGAATCATTACCCGCACGAGTTCTCCGGAGGTCAGCGCCAGCGCATCGGCATCGCCCGCGCACTGGCCTTGAATCCGGACTTCATCGTGTGCGACGAGCCGGTCTCCGCACTCGATGTGTCCATCCAGGCGCAGATCATCAACCTGCTGGTCGACCTGCAGCGGGAGAAGAACATCTCTTACTTGTTCATCTCCCACGACCTGGGCGTTGTGGAGCATATATCGCACGACGTTATGGTCATGTACATGGGGCAGGCCGTCGAGAGCGCCCCCAGGGACGAGCTTTACAGGTCACCAGCCCACCCGTACACGAAGCTCCTGCTCTCCGCGATACCATGCCCGGACCCCGAGAGACGCAGGAGGGAACGGCATCCTGGGGGTGCCGTTCCCTCGCCCGCAGCCCCGCAGGCCGGTTGTCCCTTTCATCCTCGCTGCCCGCTGGCGGAAGACCCGTGCCGGCAGCGCGTTCCCCCGATGCACGAGGTGAGTCCGGGACACCTTGTGCGGTGCTTCAGAGCCTGAGGCAGGGGCCGGGGGGGGCGAGGGTTCCAGGAGCGCTTGCAGGCCATCCGATGGCTTCCATGGGACTGATGCCGCAGGCGACCAGCGTGTTACTGTCCTTGCAGCAGGGCTGCGCGCGGCCAGCCGCTCCTGGGATGTCAGTCCCAGAGAGAACCCCGGCCGAAGTGGCCGGGGCGGGTAGGGAGACTCAGAGTGATGCTACCCTGCCATAGCGAATCTGCCGCGCTCAGTCTTCCGAAACCTGGAGGCGTCACCCTTCTGCTTGGATCGGTTCAGCGAAGAATGCGGCGGCATGAAGCCGATCGCACGCTTCCTTCAGCGCTGCCAAATCGTGAATCGGCAATCAGGAATCGAGAATGCAGCTCAGTCCGCGACCGTCGTCTCGTAGCGCACCCCCTCGGGCACCGGCACGGGAACGGCCACGGTGACGCCGTGGTCGCCTGCGGTGCGGGTGAGGGAGTCGACCGCGACGAAGGCGGTGTAGGCGCACATGAGGCCGTACTCCAACGCCACTTCCTTGATCTGCGCCGGCAGCCCCGAGTCCGCATCGTGCGTGGCGCGGTCGGCCAGGTCCGCTATCTTCGTCCGCGCCCACACCGCCGCCAACCCCTCGTGCGTGGCGGCCGCGTCGTCCGGATCGACGCGAAGGACGATCTCGCGCATCGTGTCGCCCACGCTGCCGCGCACCGTGATCTTCGTTCTTCGCGTCCCCTCAAACCTTCCGGTCAGGATCACCGGCCGGCCGACGAAAAGGTCGGCTATCTGCCCGGGATAGACGTCCGCAACCTTCATGCGGCCCCAGTCCACCGTGATGTCGGTGAGGGCGGGGTGGCTGATGCGCTCGAAGAAAAGGTCCATCACGTCGGAGGCGCTGTCGCGCGGGCCCAGGTAGGCCACTGCGCCGCGCCCGAGCTTCGCCATGCGGTCGAGCAGGTAGCGGTTGACCGACGAACCCACCCCGAAGCTGAATATGCGCGACGCTCCCACCCTCCGGTG
>CAZXDF010000284.1:0-2600 GCA_964639345.1 uncultured candidatus Brocadiaceae bacterium
TGTTAGGGTTTCGTCCGAAGGTGTGTGCGGACTCTCCCTTCGGATTTGATGTGGAAAAGACGGTGCCCACGGCAAGGCACCTGCGTCGTAAACTCCAGACGATTGAAAATGCATATTTTCAAACCGTACTTTCAGGCACTGTCAACGATCTGAAAGGTGAGGTGCCTCATTTTGGAAGGCGCATCGCTCAGGATAACAAACATATCTACGCCTTTGTGAAGCAGAATCGGGTCGCCGGAGACTGACCTGGTAGGCCAGCCCCGGCTCCCACACCACCCGGCATGCGGGTCCGCACCGGGCGGTTCCGATCAGACACGGGCGTTCTGTCCGTAGTGCAAAGCAATCCATGATGTGCGCATGTCGGGGACACCTTGTTCATGCAACCAACGGTTAGTCAGAGCCCGTTGAACGATGCTATTGGCACTCATCCGCCAGTACCCTTTGCGGCTGCGCGTGGCCATGTGAACCTGCGCCGGGTTGATGCCCAGGGCAAGCAGATGGCGTCGGCGCGTCCGGGGCCGTTTCCATTGCTTCCAGTAGTACAGGCGCACTCTTCGTCTGACCCATTCGTCCAGTGCCAGCAACTCCGTGTAGGTGTGGCTGATGCCGAAGTAATTGAGCCATCCGGTGACGTATCGCCGCAGTTCGTCAATGACGTCCTGCACTCGGTGTCCCCGGTTTCTGCGGGTGATTTCGCGCACCCGCTGTTTGAAGCGTACGTGGGCTTTGGCCGTCCACACCGCCCGACCGCGAGCACCGATCTGGAAGCCCAGAAAGGTGCACTGCCGGAGAGGCACAGTCTGGCTCTTGGCCCGGTTGACTACCAGTTTGAGCCGTCTTTCGACGAACCGCGTCAGGCTGTCCATCACCCGTCTGGCCGCCGCCGCGCTCTTCACCATGACCAGAAAGTCGTCGGCGTATCGGGCAAAACGATGCCCGCGACGTTCGAGTTCCTTGTCCAGGGGGTCCAGCGTGATGTTGGCCAGCAGGGGCGACAGCGGTCCGCCCTGAGGCACACCCTGTGGGGTGGCCTCGCGGGTGCCGTCGGGCAGTACCACGCCGGCAGTGAGGTAGCGACGGATGAGACCCAGAACCGTGCGGTCCCGGATCTTTTCCCGCAACTGCCCCATGAGCCGGTCATGGTTGACGGTATCGAAGAAGGACTTCAGGTCACAGTCCACCGCGTGGCGGCGTCCCTCTTTCCATCCGGCCTCCACGTCCCGCACCGCCTGATGGGCGTTGCGACCTTCACGGAAGCCGTAGCTGTGGGCGCTGAACCCACTCTCGTAGAGCGGTGTCAGCACCTGAGCCAACGCCTGCTGAATCACGCGATCCAGCACCGTCGGCACACCCAGCGGGCGTTGCGACCCGTCGGGTTTGGGGATGAACACCCGGCGCACGGGCGCCGGACGGTACGTCCCGGCCATGAGCGCAGAGCGGATCCTCGGCCAGTGTTCCCGGCCGAACGCCGGGAACGCTTCGACGGTCATCCCATCGATACCCGGAGCCCCCGCGTTGGCCTTGACTCGTCGCCAGGCCGCGTGCAGGTTCTCCGAAGCCAGAACTTGCTCCATCATGGTCTGCTCCCGAACGCTTCCGTGCTGCCCGTCGCGACGGCCCTCATCGCATCCTGGCCTTCCGGCGTCGTTGGCTGCGATGTCCGTCGCGGGGTCGAAGCGTTCCCATTCGGTTTGGCCCTTCCCGACATCGAGGCTTCCGGTGTCTTCGTTTATACGGGCGTTTTCCAGCCCCCGGCTCGCTGCGCGGTACTATGGCCTCTGCTGACTCCCCGCCCGGTTGCCCCGGCGGGGTCTCCCCAGGTAAGAACGCGTTGCTTCCCGGCACGACCGCCGCATTTACCTCCGCGACTGGACCGTTCGGCTTCGCTGTGTTGTGCCAGCTCGCCGCATCGCGTCGGCCTTACTATGCGGTTCTTGTCCATCGGCCCGCCGGTTTCCCCTAGCCTTCCTCCCCCCGGTCGGTTACCCTTCCGGGGTTGGCTTCAGGTAGTAGTTGGTTCATGTTTCCATGATCGGTCCTCCTACAGGGGACTTACACCCCATTTACAACGCGCCCATGCTGGGCGCACACAATGGATAGGCCGGAAGAGAAGACCCGTTGTCCCCGGCAGAAAGGCATTTTGATCCATGCGCCGATGACCTCTTTCCTGGATGGGGAGGAGGCACGCTGGCTCGTTTTCATTACTATGCGGTCGTTCTGGGAGCAGGACGGCCGGCCGGATTATATGGAGGTGGCGGATCATATCGTTTCGCTGCTGCACCGGTACATGGATGCCGTTAAGGAACTCCTGTATCAAACCGGGCCGGAGGGCTGAGATGGCACGCATACTCATCATCATCGACGATGACGACCCCGCGCGGCTTGCGCTCCGGGCGATACTGGAACAGGCAGACTACTTAGAAGCTTCCGACGGTCTGGAAGGCGTACAACGCTTCCGCAAGGAAGCCCCCGACCTCGTCATCACGGATATCCTGATGCCGGAGAAAGAGGGGCTGGAAACGATCCAGGAACTCCGGCGGGATTTCCCCGAGATCAAAATTATCGCCATCTCCGGCAGTGGGGCCAACTACCTGTCCTGG
>CAZXDF010000285.1:0-5520 GCA_964639345.1 uncultured candidatus Brocadiaceae bacterium
CATCTTGACGTTGCTGCTCGTGACCTCGGCGCGGGTCTGGGTCTTGGCGGTTCCGGCGCGCTGGTTTGCCTCGTAAGCGATCACGGACTGCCGCAGCACGTCCCGGTTCACCCTCCCACCCAGGCGGGCCTCGTCCACGGCGAGCTCTGCAACCTCTTCGCCCTCTGCGCTGTAAACCGGAACCTTCATTCTATCCCAACCTGTTCTGTGCACAAAAAAACCGCGTCGCCCGCCCATTCGCCTTCAGGCGTTCAACGCGATTGCCTTCCGAACCAGCACGCAGCCGCCCCTGCTGCCCGGCACGGCTCCCCGCACCAGCAGCAAGTCGCGCTCTCCATCCACCTTTACGACCTTCAGGTTTCTCACCGTGACCTGGCTGTCGCCCATGTGGCCGGGCATCTTCCGGCCTTTCACTACGCGCCCGGGACTGGCGCCGGGGCCGATGGAGCCGCCGTGCCGATGGGTCGTGGCGCCGTGGGAGGCCGGGCCGCCGCGGAAGCCGTGGCGCTTCATCACCCCGGCGAAGCCGCGCCCCTTGCTCGTGGCGATTACGTCCACAAGCGGGATGTCCGCGAAGATGTCCACTTTAAGGATTTGTCCCGCCTCAATCTCCGCGTCCGGCTCGGGGTCCACATCGCGCAGGACCTTCGTGGGACTCACGCCGGCCCCGGCGAAATGGCCCTGCATGGGCTTTGTGGTGTGCTTGCGCTTGCGCTCCTGGTAGCCTATCTGCACGGCGCGGCAAAGCCCCTCGGCGTCGCGTTTGACCTGCACAACGGGGCACGGGCCGACCTCCAGCACCGTAACCGGTACAAGGGTGCCGTCCTCGTCGTAGACTTGCGTCATGCCCAATTTCTTGCCGAGTAAAGCTCTTACCATTTTCCGCCACCGATGACGATGCGGCCCTCGCCGCCGCTATCTCGTTCCGACCCGCGTCGCATGGCTCCCGACCCTCGCAGGGACGCCCCATGCGCTCGCACAACTTTCCCGTCAAAACTCGTGCTGAGACGCATTGACGCATGCGCCGCGCTACTTTTCTTTGAGTGGCAGGAACCTGCCGCTACGCCGCCGAAGCGACGTCCGCCCAAGCCCCACACGGCAAGTTGGCTCACTCACCGCCGTCTCGAACCACCTTGCCTTGCTCCGCCCCGCAGGGCTTGCTGGCATGGCCCACACGCGGGCGCTTGCCTGCGGCGTCAGACCTTGATCTTGATCTCAACGCCGGCCGGGATCTTCAGGTTGTTCAAGGCGTCGACCGTAGGGATCGTCGGATCCACAATGTCAATCAACCTCTTGTGCGTTCGAATCTCGAACTGTTCCCGCGACTTCTTGTTCACGTGCGGTGACCTAAGCACCGTGTACCGCTCTATGCGCGTCGGCAGGGGGATAGGACCACTGACCTTCGCCCCGGTGCGCGCAGCAGCGTCGACGATCTGCTTGGCGGACCGGTCGAGGATCTTGTGGTCGTAGGCCTCCATGCGTATACGGATTCTTTCTTCCGTTCTGGCCATCTGATGCTCGCAAAAAACAGGCCTATCGGCGAACCGGACGCAAAAACGAGATTATAACCTAAGAATTTGACAAGTCAAGCGAATTGGCGGTCCCACACGCAACTTGTGGCTGACCGGGCCCGGGCGGTCCGATCTACGGGCGGGAACAAACATCCTCCGTGGCCCACCGGTGATGCCTCGGCGGTGCGGCTGTGATGCCCCGGCCGCGCGGGGCTTCACATGGCGGCGATCTTGTCCATGGCCTCGGATGTTCTTCGCAGGGCGGCCACGTCGATGTCGAAGAACTCCGCCACGCACGGCCCCTCGTAGCCCACCTCGCGCAGGGCCGCCATGACCTCCGGGTAGTTGCAGTCGCCTTCCAGCAGGTCGCAGAACCCCTCTATCGTCCCAACCGAGCGCTTGAAGTCCTTGAAGTGGACGGATGCGACGCGCTTGCCCAGGATCCGAATCCAGTCCTCCGCATACCCCGTCACTAGCATGTTGCCCACATCCAGATACGACCCCACCCAGGGCGAGGCCAGGCTGTCGATAAAGTCCCGCATCTCCAGCGGGGCGAGCAGTATCTTGTTCCAGACGTTCTCGATCCCCAGCACCACGCCCGCCTCCTCGGCGGTCGGGATCGCCTCCGCGATGCTCTCCTGCATGCGGCAGTAGGCCACGTCGTAAGGCACGTGCTCCGGGCCCTCCGCGTCGAAGCCCGAGACCATGCCCGGAATCACCAGCACGCACTTCACCCCCAGCCAGCCGGCGATGCGCGCACAGGCCCTGACGATCTCCAGGCCCCGGCCGCGCACATCCGGATCGTCGGAGGAGAGCGAAAACTGCCAGCCCAGCCCGCTTGCCAGGCTCGAAAGCGTCAGGCCCTCCTGCCCGGCCGCTCGCACCAATTCGGCGCAGTCCCGTTCGGTTGACTCCGGCGTCAGCAAACCGGCGGTGCCCACGGCCAGCTCCAGGCCATCGAACCCGCATCCCTTCGCCTCGGCGAAGAGTTCCGCCGCCCCACGAGTCTCATTGTTCCGGAGCGCCCAGATGCTGACGGACTTGAGCATCACGCAGTCCCTTTCGCAGATGGGCGAGGCCGATCAGAATATCTGGATGTCCCAACCATCCCCGGTCCCCTCCCGTGGTGCCGCCGGCGGGGCGTCCGCAGGTTCGGCCGGCGGGGGCGGTGTACCCTCTCCTCCAAATGGGGCTGCATACCCATCGATGAGTTCCCGGGCTTGCTCCGGCGCCAGAGCGCCGGCCCCCATTGCCTCGGCGGCCGCCTCCCGCACGGGTTGCGGACCGGTGGCCAGCGCCGCCGCCAATGCCTTCATGGCGTCCTCCGGCACGGGCTCTGCGCTTCTCGCGGCTATCGCAGCGATGGCCCCGCACGCGACAACCTTCAACTCGTCCGTTACGTCGTCCCTGCCGACCAGCTCGGCAAGCGGGGGCACGGAGGCCGGCGACCCGAAGCGGGCCAGCGCCGTCGCGGCCGTCTGCGCGGTCTCTTCCCCGTAACCCCACAGCGCCGCCACGAGGGATGGCTCGAGCTCGATCAGGGGGTAGGCGGTTGTGGCGGGGTCCACGGCCAGGATTGTCCGGGCAGCGAGCAAGACCGTCTCGCCGCGCTCCACGGCGAAGGGCGAGGGCCTCTTCTCGATCGCCGGCCTCACCAGCGGGGCCAGTTCCGTGGCCCGGACGTAGTCCGGCGACAGCACGCCCTCGATCATGCCCTCGTATTCGCCGAGGTCCGCGGACTCACTCGCGGGGTCCCGGATCACGTAGAGCGGAACGGCCTTGGTGCGCAGATCGCCGGCGAGCTTGTCCATGACCTTCCCCATGGCCTCCTGGGCGACGTTGGCCTCCAGGAAAACCATGTCCACCGCAGGTTCCAGGGCGAGCACATTGTCGATGGTGCCCGGATTCATGTCGGTCGCCAGTATCGAAAGGCCCAGCCCGCGCAGCACGGTCGCCAGGGTGTTTCGCGCCTGGAGGTTGTCGAAGGCCAGGAGCGCAGTCCTCAACTCCGTATAGCGCAGCGTCGCCGCAAGGACCTGCACCACGCTCTCGGGCTCGCCGATCTCCCCTGCCGGCGAGAGCTTCATGATCGCGATGGCGGCCAGGTATCGGGCATCCTTGTCCGGCATTTCCAGGGTGCGCGAGAGCGCCTGGGCCGCCGCCCCTTTCTGCGCCCCCACCTTGTCGGCCAGTTGCCGGACGAGGTAGAGGGCCGCCGTCCCGTGGCCCTGCTTGACGGCGTGATCGAGGGCCAGGCCGACCTCCTCTGGGCCGTAGAGGTGACAGGCGACGGGCAGGTCAACGACGAGCTTGTCCTTTCGCGCCTGCGCCTCGGCTCTGGCTGCCGGGTCGGGCGAGATTTCGAGCGCGGCGCTCACCAGCTCGAGCTGGCGCACCAGGAGCGCCACAAGCATGCCCCGCAAGCTCTGGTCATCGGGATACAGCTCGAGCGCCTCGAGGGCAAGCTGCGCGCCCTGGCGCTGGTAGTAGAGGTAAGCGGGCACGTCCTCGTAGGTAAGCCTGTCTCTGGGCCGGTCGCCCGTCGAATCCCACAGCCACACCTCGGTTCTGTCACCGAAGGCGTAGCCGACGCTCGCGGTATCTTCCTTCAGGTACTGCCCGACAAGCTCCTGGTAATGCTCCAGAGGAGTGCCGAGCCACTCCGGGCTGCGGTCGGTGATCTGCCCGAGCGCCTCGCGGGCCGCCTTCGCCACGGGGCCGGCCGGATCGCCTGTCTGGGCGAGGGCCAGCAGCGCCGGCACGGCCCGGCGGTCACCCACATGCCCCAGCACGGAGCAGAGCCGGGTGCGCAGGAACGGATCTTCCGATTCCAGCGCCGCCAGCAGCGGCATGCAGATGTCGTGGCGCATGTTGCCCAGGATAGCGACGGTCCGCGTCACCGTGCGCGGGACACTCTCGCCCTCCAGCTCAACCGGGCCATTCGCCTCGTCGGGCGGCTTCAGGGCCAGCAGGTCCAGCAGGTAGGGCACCGCATACGGGCCATGCGCCAGGAGCACGGCGCGCGCGCGCATGTAGGTCTGCAGGTCCGTGCTCTGTAAGTCGCTCAACAGGGCGTCAGGGGCCTGGACATGCCGCAGGCTCTGCTGAATGGCTGCCCTCCGCATCTCCAGAAGCAGGCCGACGCTTTCCAACAGTTCCGGCACCTCCCGCATCTCCAGCAACATGCTGACCTCGGCCTTGTCGAACATCTCCAGGGCTGCCCCGGAACCCGGCCTGGCGGCCAGGACCTGCTCGAAGGCATCCCTGGCCTCGGCGAAGTCGCCCGCCTTGTAGAGGCCCAGTCCCTCCTCGAAAAGGCCCCCCGCCCCTCGGCCCGCCTCATCCGCCGTGAAACCAGTGCCGAGGACCGCAAACATCAATACCAAACCGAGCGCAAGACACGGTCCCGTAACCAAAGCCCTTTTCCGCATTGTTTCTATCCTTTCGCCGTTGGACGATCGTCCCCCGCTGGACCGGATTCACCTCTACTGTGGGCTCGCCCTCTAAGAGACAACATCGCCTGGCGAACCGGGCATCTCCGCCCTTTGCGCACTGGAGCGGCCATTCGACCCTAACATCATAACCGCACGAGACGGGTTTGCAATGGAGATTTCCCCGGGCCTCGCACATTTCTGTCCATGCGGCCCAGCGCCGTCGGCAGGGTAATGTACTGCAAAATGCCCCGGGAAATCAAAAGAAACTTCTCTCGCAGCGCCGCCGGGGGGCCCCGGCCGGGTGGTCGGGGCCACGAGCGTCTTCGCAGAATCCGAGGCGCCAAGGACAGTTGATCGCCGAAGGCGTCGCCGGGTAAGATCAAAATGGCGGGCTTGGCTTGGGCAACCCGGGGCCTGTCAGCGCATGTCAAGGGGAACAATGATGCCGATGGAAAACGCGCGCGGCAGTGCAGAAATCCTGCGGGCCAATCCGCCGGGCGGCGGGCCAGGCCCCGAACGTCTGAGCGGGCGAGAGAAGCTCAGGGTGCTTGGCATTCTTGCGGCAGTTCTCATCC
>CAZXDF010000286.1:0-5377 GCA_964639345.1 uncultured candidatus Brocadiaceae bacterium
CGTTACCATCACTCATGGCGTATCCACTCCTTCCTTGTAAGGTGGGTGACCCGAACTGAATCACCCAGGATACGCCACCTTCCCCTCCTCGTCTAAACACAACTTTCGGTTATGACTCGGTCCAGAACGCTCTCGGCTCCAGCGACTCGGGCTGGTCTTTCAGCGGCATGTCCTCCCTGGGATGCTCCGCCACATGCCACGGCCAATGGTCATACTTCTCGTACTGAAGGCGCAATGCATCTCCAAGCGTACGCGGAGGGGCGCCAGTTTCGGCGCGGTACAGATCCACTGCTTGCTGCAGTTCATAGAGTGCCGATCTGGCGAAGAAGTGTTCCACGGTTCCAGAACGTCCAGCGTACACCCAGGTGGAGAGGTAAGCCGTTGCGAAGACGAACACGCCCACAGCAAACGAAACTGCTGCACGAAGGATCAGCCGACCCATCTTGCCGTTCGTTCCCACTGATCTTCCTCCCACGGTGCTTCCGTCACTAAATGCTAGTGTGCCGCCGCGGAGCGCAGGGCGAGCCTCTGCGGCTTACGCCGTCCGCTCGCTTTCCAGGTTGAGCCAGGCCATCTCCTCGGGCGAGAGCTCGATGTCGGCGGCCTCGGCACACGCGCGAATCTCGCCCACGCTTTGTGCGCCGACCAGGGCGAAGATGTTCAGGGGGTAACTGAGCACGTAGGCCAGGGCGACCTGGGCGACGGTAACTCCCCTTTCCTTCGCGAGTTCCCCGGCCCGGTCGAGCCGCTGGAAATTGCACTCGTGGCAGTAGGCCATCAGGCACGCGGAGTCCGCCACCTCCTTGTAGTTCTCCCGCGTCATGCCCCCGCTGAAAAGCCCGCGCGCCAGGCTGGAGTAAGCGAAGATGGGCATACCCGTCCGGGCGAACCATTCCCGGGCTCCCGGGTCGTGCTCGCCGGTGAGCGTCACGCACCCCGGCCCCCAGGGGTTGTCCACCTGCTCGGCGAGGCTGAAATGCGGGTTCGAAGCGGCAAACGGCACCAGGCCGCGCTCCGCTGCGTACTGGTTCGCCTCGATGATGCGCTGGTGCGTCCAGTTCGAGCCGCCAAACGCCCTGACCTTTCCCTCCCGGTGGAACCCGTTCAGCCATTCGACGATCTCGCCCACCGGCACGTCCGGGTCATCGCGGTGCAGGACCAGCAGGTCCACGTAGTCGCTCTTCAGACGCGCCAGAATGTCGTGAAGGTCGGATGCTATGTCGTAGTATGTCACCCGCCTGCGGTCGGCGTTGGGATGGGCCGCCTTGGCCAGCACGACCACGTCCTCGCGGTTGCCCCGCTCGCTCATCCAGTTGCCGATGGCCCGGTCGGTGTCGCCGCCGGCGTAGACATGGGCGGTATCGAACGCGTTGATCCCGTTGGCCAGGGCTTCATCCATCAGCTCCGAGCTGAACTCCTGGCGGGCAGCGCTGAGGGCCATCGCGCCGAGGACGACGCGGGAGACAGGTTTATCGACGCCGACTACCGTTCCTGCGTGAATTGGCATGTGATTCCGTTTCCCCTTGAATGCGGCCCCCGTTCCGAGGGGCAGAGCCACTTGGCGGAGTATACGGCTTCTGCCGGACCTGGTCAATCCGTCAGGAACCGTTGTCGGCCTGCGCGGGCCCGATTGCCGTGCTGCGGCTTGCGGCAGGATTCCGCCGCACCTGATTCGCCCCTCGGCGGCGGCCATGGGCGGCGCGGATATCGGCTGAGTTCCTCGAAGCTGCCGGCCTCACCTGGCGGCTGGAGGAATGGCAGTCTCTATGCGTTTGGGGCGCGACGTGCCGGAAGCGGCTCCGTTACCTGTAGCCAACAAGGAGGGCTGAGAATGGCACGCGTGGCATTCTCAGGGCTCTTGCGGCGTGGATTTACAGGCCTTGGGTCCCCCGCCCGGGCGGGCGGTACACGAAATCAATCAGGCGCGCTCCACTTGCCCTTCGGGTCATCTTCCGGCCCCCGACCGTCGTAGGCTATGCCGGTCTTGACGTTAGTGGCGCAGAGCGCGCAGACGTTGGCCCCTGCCGGCAGCGCCGCACGGCAGGCCGGGTTGACGCACTGTTGCTGGCCCGGCCGCAGCGCTACTGCGGGAGCCTTCCCCGTCCCCTTGAGGCGTGACGTCTTTGCGCCGCCGCCACTTCTGGACGCGCCCGGGCCGCGCCTGAGCTGTGCTTTGAGAGCCTGGGGCGTGACGCGCACGACGCTCGGAGCGCTCGGCCTGTCCACCGCGGCCGGCAGTATCAGCTTGCGCCCGCAGGCCTTGCACTGCGCCTGCTTACCGGCCCGACCGACGTCCTCCACGATGAAACGCCCGCAAGGACACGGCACGGTGATGTTCGGCGCAAGCTCCTCATCGACGAGGAGGAACTGCAGGGCCGGGCGCAGAAAGCGTTTGCAGTGGGGACAGGTGACGATGCGACCCAGCACCTCGGGGTCAAGCTGAAGCTCGCCCCCGCAGGCGCAATTGAGCCTGACCAATTCTTCGCCGGACGCTTCGTGGGCCATGCTGCCTCCTGACGCTCATTATAGTCCCAGCGGCAGCCACGCTGCAAGGCTTCAGGCGGCCCTCACCAGGGCGGCGCTCGGGCGGCGGAGTGAAAACGGCCCGTGACCGCGCAACAGCGGATTCGTCATTCGGGTCTCGTGGTCCGTCATTTCGGCCCGGTTGCCAAACGGCGCCTCGTCGGGTACCATCGCCGGTAGCGATGGGCATACGGATTCTACCAAAGGCACTGGCGGACAAGATCGCGGCGGGCGAGGTGATCGAGCGCCCGGCGTCCGTCGTGAAGGAACTGATCGAGAACGCCCTCGATGCCGGCGCGAATCGCATAGAGGTGGAACTCGAGGGGGGCGGGGCGAAGCTTATGCGCGTGAGCGACGACGGGCGCGGCATGGCCCCCGGCGACCTGGCGCTGGCGTTCCTGAGCCACGCGACCAGTAAGCTCCAGGACGAGGCCGATCTGTTCAGCGTGCACACGATGGGCTTCCGGGGTGAGGCGCTCAGCAGCATTGCCGCCGTCTCGCAGGCGCGCATCGTGAGCCGCACGGCCGAGGCCGACGAGGGCTACGAGATCCATGCCGAAGGGGGCGCCATCGGGGAGGCCCGCGCCTGCGCCGCCCCGCCGGGCACTCGGGTCGAGGTACGTAACCTGTTCTTCAACGTGCCAGTGCGGCGCAAGTTCCTCAAGAGCGCCGCCACGGAGATGGCGCACGTGATCGAGGCCGCCACGCGCCTGGCCCTGGCGCGCCCGGCGGTGCATTTCGTGCTGACGCACAACGCGCGCGGCGTCTTCAACCTGCCGCCGGCCGAAGGCCTGGCGCAGAGGGTCGGCGAGTTTTTCGGGCGCGAGATCGGCGAGCACCTGATCCCCCTCTCGGCGCGCTCGCCCGGGCTGGAGATCGAGGGCTATCTGCTTCCGCCGTCGGTCAGCCGCACCGGCGCCGCGATGCAGTACCTCTACGTGAACCGGCGCTACGTGCGCGACAGGGGCCTGCTGCACGCGGTGGCGGAGGCCTATCGCGGGCTGATGATGTCGCAGCGGCGGCCGGTGTGCTTCCTGTTCCTCACGGTCGACCCGGCCGATGTGGATGTGAACGTCCATCCCACCAAGATCGAGGTCAGGTTCCGCCACGCCAGGGAGGTGCACGGCAGCCTGCTCTCGGCGATGCGCGAGACCCTGCGGGAGGCGAAGTTGACGCCGCAGGTTTCCCTGACCCCCGAGGCCGACCCGGCCCGGGGACGGGAGGCCGCCGGCGACAGGAGCGAATCGGTCCGCAAGGCGATCGCCGACTTCTTCGCCGGCCAGGGGGAAGACCAGGTCGCTGCCCGCCCGCACGGCGGTGGCTTCGCGGCTCCGGCCCTGCGCCCGGGCGATGCCTCTTCCCTACCCCAGCAACCCCCCGGCCATGCCGCGTCCAGCCCCGCGCCATCACCTGCCCAGACCACCCCCGAGCAGCCCCCCTTGCGGGCGCATTACGGGGGGTGTATGCAGGTGCTGGACACCTACATCGTCGAGGAGTCGCCCGAGGGTATCCGCCTCACCGACCAGCACGCGCTACACGAATGCATCCTCTACGGCCGGCTTCGGCGCCAGCTCGAGTCCGGCCCGCCGGCCAGCCAGCGTCTGCTGGTGCCGGAATTGGTGGAGCTGCCGAAGGCGGAGTTCCTGGCCGTGATGGAGCTGGCCGAAGATCTGAAGCGGTTCGGAATGGACGTGGAAGCGTTCGGCGAGAGCACGGTGATCGTGCGCTCCTATCCCCAGATGCTCGGGCGGTTCGACGCGCGCGCGTTCCTGCAGGACGTGCTGGACGAGTTGGAAGGCCCCGAGGGCACCCGCCGGGTTGACGGGCGGCTGGAGAAGCTGCTGAAGGTGATGGCGTGCCGCGGCGCCGTGAAGGCCGGCCAGCGCCTCAGCGCGGAGCAGATGCGCCGCCTGCTGGAAGAGCGTGAGGCGGCCGGCGCCGGCGAGACCTGCCCACACGGCCGGCCGGTCTCAATCGTGATCGCCCAGCGGGAGCTTGAGAGGCAGTTCGGCCGGACCTGACGCGGGCGCCCAGGCGCCGCGCGGCACGATGGCACAGAGGACAATCCCTTTCGCTTTGTACTAGAGGAGGAGGGCGATGCGAAGAGCCGGAGAGCACCGGGCGGCGATGGCGTTGACAGTCGTGGCGCTGGGCCTGGCGATGGCCTGCGCAGGCACGCGTGCCGGGGCCGAGAGCTTCGACGCCATGGTGCCGTCGGATGTCGTCAGCTTCGCGAGTCTTCCCAACTACACCGAGTTCACTACCGGGCTCCGGGCCACGCCGTATCACGAGTTGCTCCAGGCGCCCGAGATCGCCGCGCTGCTCGACCGCGGGCTGGGCGGCGGCAAGGGCCTGCTCGCGGAGCTCAGGAATGCTGCCGGCGTGAGCCGCGACGATCTGGACGCCCTGCTCCACGGCGAGGTGGCGGTGGCCCTGTTCCGCATTCGGAAGCCGGGCGACGAGATCGTTTTCGACAAGCCCAGGCTCGTCCCGCTGCTCTTGGTCGACGTGGGACCCAACGCCGCGGAGGCGCGCCAGGCGCTCAGCCGCCTTATCGAGGCGGCCGGCCGGAAGGAGCGCATCCCGCTTGCCGAGGAGGACTTCGAGGGCCACGCGATCCATCACTTCACCCGCACGCGGGGGGCGGGGAAGCTCGGTGCGGAGGTTCACCTGGGCGCGGCCGGCATGGAGCACGTCTACTTGAGCCTGGAGGACGGCATCCTGGCGGTCCTGCGCGGCAGGACGCGAGGGCCCCTCGAAAAGCACCTGGCGGCGCGCTACTCACCCGGAGCGGCGGCCCCGCTGCGCGACCTGGACCTCTACAGGCAGGTGCTGAAGCGCGTCGGCGCCGACT
>CAZXDF010000287.1:0-5146 GCA_964639345.1 uncultured candidatus Brocadiaceae bacterium
ATCATCGCCTTCTTCGCGAACCGGACACGTGCCTTGTCTTTCGCAATCATTAGCTGGACCTCCTTTCTTTCATCGTCAGGGATCTTGCCGGCCTCTACTCCGTCTTGCCTGAGAAGTTCTTCACTAAGGTTCTCGTCATGACTCATCGCTCAATGCCTCCATTTCCTTTCGAAGGGCTCGCCTGGCGTAACAGATTCTGGACTTGACGCTCCCAAGGCTGCAGCCTACAACATGGGCCACGTCTTGATACGGCATTCGTTCCACGAACCGCAACACCAGGACTTCCCTGTGTTTCGGCGTCAGCCTTTGCAGGCATTCGTGGATTCGCGCTGCATCTTCTGCTGAGAACCCGCTTTCATTTTCCACTGCGTCGGCAGGCGGGGTCTCGTCATTGAAAACCGCAACAGGCTCTTGCTTGCGGAGTTCGTCATACACCTTGTGGCGTGCGATGCGATAGAGCCATACGGAAAACGCCTCAGGGCTGCGAAGCCTCCGCAGGTTCCTGAAGACCGTTAGCCAGACCTCCTGGAAGATGTCGTCGGCACATTCGGCTCCGCCCAACAGCCTGCGCACAAAATAGCGCAGTGGCGCATAGTATCGGTCAACCAGCTCCTCGAGCGCAGCCACGTCGCCCGTCTGGTAGCGGAGTATCAGGAGTCTATCGAGAAGTCGCTGGGTTGGACCCATGGTTGGCCTCTACCTTAACGGACGGCCTCCGTCCGAGAAAGTTCAACGCATAATCGTTTCTTCAGGAATGAAAACCGGCAAGGAAGGGCAGGAGATCCGTCCGGGGGGCTGCAGAGTATGGGTTCGACGGCCGCCTCTTCTTTTGCGCGGTTCACGGCCATCCGGGCGGGAAGCACACGAACTTGTGGCTTGGCGAAGCTACGCAGGCACTACGATCTCATCCGACTGCCAGTCGTAGATCTCCACGGTCCGGTTGGCATTGAGGACACAACATCATGATGAAGGGCACTCCGGCAGTCGTGGACGTCAAGGTGCCGGCGGGAGCCGAGAGGCGCGTGGACTGGCGCGTGAAGGTCCGGAAGGAGGGCACGGCGGGGATCACCGTCACGGCGCTGACCGACAAGGAGTCGGACGCGATGAAGATGACCTTCCCGGTGCTGGTGCACGGGATGGCCAAGCCGGTGGCGCAGGGCGGTTCGATGTAGCCGGACGAGCTGGAGGCTACCCAGACGATAGAGCTTATCGTGCCCGAGCAGCGCCGGCCCGAGCTTACGCGCCTTGAGGTGCAGTACTCGCCCAGCCCCGTCGGCGCGATGCTCGACGCCCTCCCTTACTGCCTCTACTACCCCTACGGCTGCGCAGAGCAGACGATGAGCCGGTTCCTGCCCGCGGTGCTCACGCTCAAGACGATTCAGAACATGGGCATCTCGCTCGAGGACCTCGAGCACGCCCGCGGCAAGATGGAGGAGATCCGCCGGATCGAGAAGGGCGAGGGCATCAGCATCTACAGCCACATCGACAACCCGGTCTTCGACTCCCACGAGATGAACAGGATCATCGACGCCGGCCTACAGCGCATCACGGGCATGCAGCACGGCGACGGCGGCTGGGGCTGGTGGAAGGAGGCACCGTCCAGCGGATACATGACCGGCTACGTTCTGAACGCCCTCATCACCGCCCAGCAGTGCGACCTGAAGGCCGACGAGAACATGATCCAGCGCGGCACGAGCTTCCTGAAGGGCTGGGAAGAGGGCGAGATGCGTAAGACCCACTGGGCCCCCCACGCGCAGCATGCCTTCGTTGCCTACGTGCTGTCGATGCGCTCGGTGCGCGCGGGCCATCAAGCCGGCCGACGGGGACGAGAGGCCCGGCGACCTCATCGACCGGCTCTACGAGGGGCGCGACAAGCTCAACCTCTACGGCAAAGCCCTCCTGTCGATGGCGCGTGCGGGCGTCGGCGATGAGGACCGCGCGCGCATCGTCCTGCGCAACATCCTCCAGTACAAGGAGGAGAACCCGGAGACCGAGATCGCGTGGTTCCGCACGCCGAGCGCCGGGTGGTGGTACTGGTGGAACTCCGACATCGAGACCAACGCCTGGTGCCTGAGGGCGCTGATCCGGCTGGAACCGAAGAGCCCACTCGCGCCGAAGATCGTTAAGTGGCCCTTTGAGAACCGGAAGAACGGCTACTACTGGCGCTCCACGCGCGATACGACCTTCTGCCTGGCCGCTATGAGCGACTTCGTGGTCGCAAGCGGCGAGGGTCGCGCGGACTACACCCTCACCATCGAGCTCGACGGCAAGGTCACCAAGGCGGTGAAGATCGACCGGGATAACTTCTTCACCTACGACAACCGGTTCGTCATCGAGGGCGTCGCGCTGGGCGGCGGCACGCACACGCTGAAGATCACCAAGAAGGGCAAGGGGGCGCTCTACTGGTCGTCGTACCTGACCTACTTCACCAAGGAGGAGGACATCAAGGCCGCCGGGCGCGAGCTGAAAGTGCAGCGGCGCTACTACCGGCTTGTCCAGATCCCCTACGAGGTGGAGGTCGAGGGCGCCCGCGGGCAGAAGCTCATCGAGAAGCGCCTGCGCTACGAGCGGATGCCGATCGCGAGCGGGGACCGGGTCGAAAGCGGCGACCTGATCCAGGTCGAGCTCGAGGTCGAGAGCGACAACAATTACACCTACCTCGTCTTCGAGGACATGAAGGCGGCCGGCTGCGAACCGGTCGAGGTGCGCAGCGGCGGCAAGCGACAGGAGGGATTCTACAGCTACATGGAGCTGCGGGACGAGAAGGTCGCCTTCTTCCTGCGCTCGATCGACCAGGGCAAGCACCTGCTGCGTTACCGCGTGCGGGCGGAGGTGCCGGGCGTTTTCCACGCCCTGCCGGCCGTGCTCTACGGGATGTGTGTGCCCGAGCTGCGCGGCAACTCGAACGAGCTTGTCGTCGGAATCGGGGACAAGTAACCGCCGGGCCGCGAGTGGCCGCTTTGTTCAAGAGCGCTTGCACCGCCCACTTGCCCAAGGAAAAGCGCTTGCACCGCTTGTACCGCCTGCACCGCCATCGGGCACGCATTCGCTGTTTGCTTGTCATCGGGGGCAATTTGAGAGACAATTGCCGAAGAAGTCCAGCCGGCTGAGTTAGGGTGAATGCCGATGCAGGCGGAAAAGGCCCCCAATTCCCACGGGGTCCCAGGTGAATAGGCTCGGAAGTGTCGCAATAGCTTGTCGCCAACTGCGGCGAGCCACGGGGGCCGTCTGCCAAGTTCACGAGCACATTCGGCTTTTCAGTCGTCTTGGCAGCCTGGTCGACGTCTATTCCGAGCTCGTAGACAAGAGGGCAGTCAAGGAAAGCGGGGGAATCCCTCACGCTATTTCCGGGTGGCCTCTTGCGGGTCACCGGCGACGGAGGCTCTTCAACTGGCGGGTTCTTCGTCAGGTTCGCCGAAGGGGCTATGATCTGGTCGTCGGCCACGGGGACATCATGGAGCAGGACGTTCTCTGCCTTCACAACTGCGTTCACTTGGCGCATAAGCTGATCCATGGCTGTCCCGCACCGGCCAACCACGTCATGGCAAGAATACACGGGGAACTCCTGAGCGGTGAGCACTTCCGGCTCCTCATCGCTAACTCCAACATGATGAGACGGGACATTGTCGGCCGCTTCCGCATTGAACCCGAACGTGTAGAGGTCGTGTATCCCGGCTATGACCCGACCCAGTTCAACAGGAATGAGAGAGACGCTTTGCGGCCCCGGGTGCGCAAGCAGCTTGGGCTTGGGGAAGAGGACATTCTGATTGGCCTGGTCACTTCCGGGAACTTCGAGAAGCGAAACGTGGCCTTCTTTCTCCGGTCTGTTGCCAGGCTGCCTGCGGAACTCAAGCCGCGAGGCCATTTCCTGGTTGCCGGCAGAGAGAGCAAGGTCGCCCAGTACAAGTCCCTGGCAAGGGAAGTGGGCCTGGGCCGGAGAGTCTGTTTTACCGACTTCACCCCTCGCGTTCAGGACATCTACCACGCGCTTGACGTCGGTGTTCTGCCGGCAAAACTCGAAGAGTTCGGCCGCGTGGTATTAGAGGCGATGGCGTGTGGTCTGCCGGTGATCACGTCGGACCGGGTCGGGTGCTCGGAACTCCTTCCGAGCGGGAGCCGGGCATTTGTTTTTCCGTCGGGCGATGAGGAGGGGTTTCTTCGCAGGCTTTCAGATTTGATCTCGCATCCGGATTTGCGGCACGAATTGGGTGAGGGCAATCTAGCGGTTGCCCGGGACAACACGGAGCCGGAGCAGGGGCGGCGTTTCGAAGGCATACTGCGCGATCGGGGATTGATCTGAAGCGCGGTCGGGTGGAGATGCCGGGCGTCTTCCACGCCCTGCCCGCCGTGCTCTACGGGATGTATGTGCCCGAGCTGCGCGGCAACTGGGCCGAGCTTGTCGTCGGAATCGAGGACAAGTAGGATAGACGATCCTGCACAGACGCAAGCGGAAGGGGGCACGCCATGCATCCCGCACGACGAAGCCAGACCACCGGGGCTGTGATGTTGTTTGCCGTAGCAGCCCTTCTCGCGATCCTCTTGCCGGCCGTCCTCGGGGCGGCTGAGAGCGAGCCAAAGAACGCCGAGGAGGGGCCGCCGCCCGCGTACGGCCCGCGAAAGTTCACATTCCCGCACACCTGCAAGGTTTTTGTGCGCAGGACGGAGGACGAGGAGTGGGAGTTTGTGGGGAGAGTTCCACCGGGCGGCGGGACCGTGGAGATCCCGCGCTGCTATGCGTGGCTAGTGGACATAGACCGGTTGGAGCCTTCGTGGACGTGGGAGCGCCTGGCGACGGAGTTGAAGCAGGCCGAGGTCCCCGGCCTTGCTCTGTATGGCCCTGGCATCACCGACGCCGTGCTCGCACACCTGAAGGGCCTTGGCCAGCTCCGGGGCCTGGAACTCTGGGGCTGCGACAACATCACGGATGCCGGGTTGGCGCATCTGGCGGGCCTTACCCAGCTCCGGGAGCTGAACCTCTGGGGCAGCCGGGAGATCACGGACGCCGGCCTGGCCCACCTGGAACGCCTGGGCAAGCTCCAGACGCTGAGTCTCTCAGCCGACATTTCCCATTTACCAGTTTCGGTCAGGCTTTCCTGCCGATTGTTCGTAGTGTACGAGGCTCCATGTGTGTTGTCAAACCTTGAAG
>CAZXDF010000288.1:0-10400 GCA_964639345.1 uncultured candidatus Brocadiaceae bacterium
CTTTGTCGATAGATGGCAGGTGGCCGTCCGAAAGATCGTCGAGTGGGACCCGTTCAACCCGGGGCAGAAGCTCGCGGAGGTCGAACTTGGGGAGTTCAAGCCCATCGGCGACCGGGAGTTCCCGCATCGCATCGTTATCTATCGGCCGCAGCACGACTACCGCATGACGCTGGAGCTGAGCCGCCCGAAGCTCAACAAGGACCTGCGGCTGAGAATGTTCGCGCCGCACAAGGCGCCGCCCGACGAGTGGCGGCTGATCGACCTGGACAAGGAGCCGCTCTCCAGCGTCAAGGCCTTCTCGGGGGAAGAATGACGGGCCCGAAAGGAACACCGCTCTCGGAGAAGGACGGGATACCCTACGGGCGAATCTACGCGCTGTTGAAGGCGTGGCGCGAGCCCACTCCACGCGTGGCCGTTCCCAGCGAGCACGCTCCCAGCGCGGCGGAGGCGGCGGCCCCGCGGTGGGACAGCGCGCCCCTGGTGCAGATGTTCAAGCGCCTGGGCACGGTGCCGGCGCGTTACCGCCCCCGACAGGGCGCCCTGCGCGTGCTGCTGGCCGCCACGGAGATGGCCCGGGAGAACGAGGCGACCCCCGAGGAGGTCTACGCGGACCTGACGGCCCTGTGCGAGGCGGAGGAGGACGAGGCAGTCTGCGGGGCGCATCCGCGCTGCGGCGAATGCCCGATCCGCGAGCACTGCGCCCACGCCCGCCGCAACCCCTCGCTGAAGGAACTGCCCGAGAGCGAGCGCCCGCGCGAGCGCCTGCTCGCCGGCGGAGAGCGCGTCATGTCGGACTCGGAACTCCTGGCCATCCTGCTCGGCGGCGGCTCCCGTGACGAGAACGCCCTGGCCCTGGCCCAGCGGCTGCTGGTGCGTTTCGGCAACCTGCGGAGGGTGGCCGCAGCGGGGATCGGCGAGCTGGCGGCCCTGAAGGGCGTCGGCAAGGCCAAGATCGCCCGGCTGCGCGCGGCCTTCGCGATCGGGCGGCGGCTGTCCGCGGAGCCCATCGCGGCCGGCGCGGCCATCAAGAGCAGCAGCCAGGTATTCCGCCACTATCGCGAGCGCTTCAAGGACGCAAAGAAGGAAGTGTTCGTCTGCCTGCTGCTGGACACCAAGCACAAGATCATCCACGAAGAAGAGGTGAGCGTGGGACTGCTGAACGAGAGCCTTGTGCACCCGCGAGAGGTTTTCAACCCTGCCATCCGGGAGAGCGCGGCCGCCGTGATCTTCGTCCACAACCATCCAAGCGGCGACCCCAAGCCCAGCCGCCAGGACGAACAGCTCACCCGCCGCCTGCACGAGGCGGGAAAGGTCACGGGCATCCGCGTGCTGGACCACGTCATCATCGGCCGTGACGGCTACCACAGCTTTGCAGAGAACGGCCAACTGGACCGTGAGGCCACGAAGAAGAAGGCCCGTGGACACTGATTCGCACTGATCGATACAGATAGCGGCACATCAAGAACGGCAAGAGGATGCGCCCACGGAATGCACGGAAATGCACGGACAACAAGAACAATCAACTCCTAACGGCTTATGAGGAAGGCAGGAAGTGAGGAAGCGAGGAGAACGACCAAAACGACAGCGGATGGGGAAAAGACACCAAGCCCCAAGCCTTGTCCGTTACCCTCATCTCTGCCGTTGCCTTTGCCGTCTTCCTGCATTCCTAACCTCCTGCATTCCTGATAATTCGTTGCCTTACATTTGGGTTTTGCCGTCTTCCGTGCATTCCGTGGGCAGGAAGCCTTGTTGCCGTCCTCTGTGCTCTCTGTGGCAAAGGCCTTTACGTTAGAGCGGGGAGCCGCCGCCGGTGAACGACCGAGAGATGTTGCGGGCCGTATACGGGGCCATCGAGTGGGCGCGACTCTTTGAGGCCCACCCGGAGCTTTCCCGCGAGGAAGTCGACGAGTTCTTCAGCCGCCTCGCGGATTCCGTCGGAGACGAGGCACAAAGCGCCCCGGCCCCACCGCCCTCCCCCACCGGCGCGGCGATAGAAGGGATCGTCCTGCACTGCGACGGCGCGTCGAGCGGGAACCCCGGGCCGGCCAGCATCGGCGTGGTGCTGCGCGCGCGGGACGGCACGGAGCTGGAGTCATGGGGGCGCTCCGTCGGTCGCCAGACCAACAACGCGGCCGAATACCTCGCGCTGATCGCCGGCCTGGAGAGGGCGCTGGAACTGGGGGCGAAGTCCGTCGAGGTTCGCTCCGACAGCGAGCTGATGGTGCGGCAGCTTGAGGGCAGATACCGGGTGAAGAACGCCGGCCTGAGGCCCTTGTACCAGAAGGCCCTCGCCCTGCTGAACCGACTGGAGCGCTGGAGCGTCCGGCACGTCACACGCGACCACAACACGAAGGCCGACGCCCTGGCCAAGGCCGCGATTCAGAAGGGCAAGAGGACTCGATAAGAGCGGGCGCAGGCCCCGGCTGATCCGCTTGCGCTATTCCTCCCAGAACGAGCCGGTCCACTTGAAATCGAGGACCTCGCAACCCGGAGCCTCAATTTCCAGTTCCCCGGCCAGGACAGGCGTGGTTTCGAGCTCCATGTCCCACCGTCCGATCCACACTTCCCAGTCGCCTACCCGGGGCAGAACCGCCACGGCGGTGGACCGGGCCGGAATGTCAACTAGTCCCTTGGCCAGGACGTAGCCGCCGCTGTCTTTGGGCATGCGCAGGGTGACGATCACGTTCTCTGCGTCCCGCTCGCCGAGGTTCATCATGAACGCGCGGAACGAGGCCGGACGGACGATCTTGCGCCAGTCATCGGGGTCCCTGTTGGGATGCACCCAGCGGGTGGAGCAGACGATGGCAGGCTGCTCGTAACGCCTTGTGAAGACCTCGGCCAGTTCCTTCAGCTCGGGCCGAAGGCCGGTCCCGTCGGTGGGGATCTGGCGGAAGCGGCCGGCAATGTCATCGGCCTCTGCGAGCGTTATCGGGACTTCGGGGACCACGCGGTTCCTGTACTCATAATGCCCGTTGGGCAGCCCGAAGAAGGCGAGGCCGGGCGAGTGCGGCGCCACGGCCCTGATGAATCGGACCTGCTCCTCCAGCTCCTCCTTCGAGCGCGCCCAGTTGACGTGGTCGCGCCCGCACCTGCCGATCCCGAGGCCCACGACGCTCTTGTGCCCGAGGCCGTTCAACTCCGCCGCCTTGAGCTGCGCGCCGATCAGCCAGATGTCCGCCGGGCTCACGTAGGTCTCCATCATCACAAGGTCCACTTCGTCCAGATAGGTTGCCGCCAGTTTCGGCGCGACGGGTCCTCTCATCTGCCAGACGGCTATGCCGAGCTCGGGCCGCGCCTTCTTTATCGCCCTGAGCGTCTCAGCCGTTCTCAGGTCGATCTGCCCATCGTAGTCGAAGCCGAACTCGTCCACCGTAATGACCGGATGCGGGTTGCCGCCGAAATCCATCTTGGCGTGCCGCTGCGCGGCCTCGGCGACGGGGATTTTCAGCATGGCGTGCCCGCTCCCGGTAGCCGCCACGATGCCCCTGGCCTTCAGGCCCTTCCAGTCCCCGCTGGAGACAAGGGTTGGCGAGTGCATGCCCCCGCCGAGGCCGTAGAAGTGAATCACCGTGTCCAGGCCCAGGACCTTCTCCCTCACGTTTGCTTTCTCCTCGCCGTTGGCCGACGCCTGAGCACCGGCCGCCAGGATCGCCATGATCAACGCACAACCTGCATACAATCTCTCCCACCTCATCGTTCTCCTCCTTGACGCGAATCCCAAAGGCATCGCCGGCGCTATTCCGTCCAGAGCGAGTCGGTCCACTTGAATTGAATGACCTCACAGCCGGGAGCTTCCACCTCGATCTCCCAGTTGCTTCTCCACCCCTCACGTTTGCCGTGTTGGGCCATGGAGACGACGACGACGGACCTGGCCGGTATGTCCACCTTTCCCGTGCCCCAGACCTCACCACCCTCCCCTTTGTTGCGGACGCGGACCGTGACCCCCTTTGCATCCTCCTCGCCCAGGTTGAGCAAGGGGGTGTGGAAACTGGTCGGTTGCGCAAGCTGGCCCCAGCCGGTCCACTTTCCGTCATCGCCGAGGTGGCCGACGGTGAAGTTCGGCTGGATCCACCTCGAGGAGCAGACGATGGCGGGCTTCTCGTAGCGTCTTGTGAAGACCTCTGCCAGCGCCACGAGCTCGGGCCGAAGCCCCGCGCCGTCGGCCGGGAACTGGCGGAACCGCCCCGCCAGCTCGTCGGTCTCCGCCAGCGTCAGAGGCACCTCGGGCACTCCCTTCTCGAAGTGCGCCCCGGGTTGGCCGAAGAAGGCCACGCCGGGCGAGTCGGGAGCCACAAGCCTTATGAAACGCAACTGCTCCTCCACCTCTTCCTTCGTGCGCGCCCAGTTGGCGTGATCGCGCGGGCACCTGCCCAGGCCGATGCCGATTATGCTCCTGTTCCCCAGGCCGTTCAGCTCGGCCGCCTTGAGCTGCGCGCCGATCAGCCAGATGTTCTCGGGGCTCACATAGCTTTCCATCATCACCAGGTCCACCACGTCGCGGTAGGCTGCGGCCAACTTCGGCGCGACGGGTCCCCTCATCTGCCACACTGCCAGGTGAAGGCTCGGATTCGCCTCCTTCAGGGCCCTCAGTACGACCGCCGTCCTCTGGTCGATCTGGCCGTCATAGTCGAAACCGAACTCGTCTATGGTGATGACCGGATCGGGATTATCCCCGAAATCGCGCTTGGCCGCGGCCTGCTCTACGGGCATTCTCAGCATCCCGTGTCCGTCGCGCCCGGCTGCCACGACGCCCCTGGCCTTCAGGCCCTTCCAGTCCCCGCTGGAGATGAGGGTGGCGGAACGCATGTTGCCGATGCCGTAAATGTGAATGACCGTGTCCAGGCCCAGGACCTTCTCCCTCACGTTTGCCTTCTCCTCGCCGTTGGCCGACGCCAGAGCACCGGCCACCAATGCGCACGCCACCACAACGGTCATGGCGAGCGCGCGACGCCCGCGCGATCCCTCTGGCTTCATCCTTCTCCTCCTTGCTCGATACTCACGTAACACCCCCGTCAGGTCCGCGCTTTGCCGATTCTATGACCTTCGGTTCGGTTGTCAACCGAATTGCGAAACATCCTGGACTTGACTGCCGTTCCTTGTTCGGAGAGGATGCTATCCGAAAGGCAGTGGCTTACCCGTCGACGACCCGGAATGGGGCCGCCTGGCTGAAAGGGGCATCATGAAGAGGATTCTGCTGGCGTCTATGTTGCTCGTGCTTCCCATTGCGGCCGCCGCCGAAAGCCGGGAACTGACCTACGTGGATTTGGTCAACCGGATGATCGACATTGAACGGCTGGCGGTGCCGCCCCAACCGGGGGATAGGTCCGAACAGTGGTCGAGCTACGATAGAAAGAGCCGCTACGATCCCGAAACGGACAGTTACATCCAGTGGGCTGCGAACGATGACGGCACTGGGTTTGTCCGCAAGGAAGGCGATCTTTACGTGTTGGCCGAGATAGGGGGCCCGGGTTGTATCTGGCGCATCCGGCCCGCGCTCGCTACCGAAGGGCACGTCAAGATATATCTCGACGGCACCACGGAACCGACGGTGGACCTCCCGTTCAGCGGATACTTCAACGGCGAGAACCCGCCGTTCACCTACCCGTCCCTGGTGCACGAGGTAGCCCACGGGTTGAACGGCTATGTGCCCATCCCGTTCCAGAAATCGTGCAAGATCGTCGCCGAGGAAGGCTGGGGGAAGTATTTCCACTTTACGTACCAGAAGTTCCCCGAGGGGACGGTCGTTCCCACTTTCACGCGGGAACTCTCCGCGGACGATGAGGCGGCGCCCCGAGCAGTGGACGAGTTCCTGAGCAATCGCCTGGGAACCGACCCCGCCGGCAGCCGACCGGGCGAGATTACCCAACGGACGAACGTGCCCGTGCCCGCCGGTGAAACAGTAACGGTAGCGGAAATAACGGGTGAACGTGCCATTAGCGCGTTCAGGGTCAGGCTGGACCGGGAAGCGCTGGGGGATCCCGCGAACGCGCTGCGCCAGATCGTCCTGCGCATCACGTGGGATGACGATAAGGCGCCGGCCGTCTGGTGCCCCCTGGGTGATTTCTTCGGAACCGCCCCCGGCATCAACTACTATGAGTCACTTCTGGCCGGCATGACCGGGGAGGAGTTCTATTCCCTGTGGTACATGCCCTTCGGCGAGAAGGCCCTGATAGAGGTGGTGAACGAGAGCAATGCCGAGGTTCGGATGGCAGTAGCGATCACACACGCCCCCCTCTCCAGCCCCATCGAGGAACTCGGCCGGTTCCACGTGAAGTGGCACCGCGACGCCTTGCTGCCCGCCCAGCCGGGCTGGAACATCGATTGGACCATACTGAAGACCCGGGGCAGGGGTCGCTACTGCGGCACCATGCTCCACGTGTGGAATCCCCCGGCCTACTGGTGGGGAGAGGGCGACGAGAAGTTCTTCATCGACGGCGAGAAATTCCCTTCCACGTTCGGCACCGGCACCGAAGATTATTTCGGCTACGCTTGGTGCGACCCCGCCACGTTCCAGAACGCGTACCACAACCAGACCTACAACGATTACGAGCACACCGGCGTGAAGAGCCAGGCCTCGCTGAACCGCTGGCATCTGGGCGACAGTATCCCCTTCCAGGAATCCTTCGAGGGCTACTTCGAGAAATACAAGCCGAACAAGAACCCTACCCTCTACGCGTGCACGGTCTACTGGTACCTCTCGCCCGACGGCGATGACCCCTACGGCCCCGTGCCGGTAGAAGAGCGTATCGGCTACTACACAAAGCCGTGGAAGAAGCCCCCGGAGAACCCATAGGCCCTCGCGAGCGGCAATTCAAGTCTCGCCCGCGACGCGGCATTCCGCACAGGCAGTTGCGCCGGGCCGCCGGTTGCGGTAGCATCCAGGTGGATATGATGTGCTGAGCGGGCCCGTTACCTGACTATTTTCGGGAGCGCGCACGCAGGACCATGAGAGGCATGCTTGGGATCATCCTCGGCGGCGGGCGCGGAACGCGCCTTTATCCCCTGACGCGGGACCGCGCCAAGCCGGCCGTGCCGTTCCTGGGCCAGTACAGGCTCATCGACATCCCCATCTCCCACTGCCTGAACAGCGGCATCCGGCGCATCTACCTCCTCACGCAGTTCAACACCGAGAGCCTCCATCGCCACATTGCGGACACCTACAAGTTCGACGCGTTCGGCGAGAGCTGGGTCCACATCCTCGCCGCCCAGCAGACGCTCACCAGCACCGACTGGTACCAGGGCACCGCCGACGCCGTGCGCCAGAACCTCGGCTACGTCCTGGACCAGCACCTGGACCACGTGCTGGTGTTGAGCGGCGATCATCTATACCGGATGAACTTCAATGACCTGCTCGAGGGCCACGTGGCCGCCGGGACGCCGGTGACGGTCTGTTGCACGCCAGCCACCGAACGGGAAGCGTCCTCCCTGGGCGTGGTGCGCACGAGGAGGGCGGGGGACATCGTGGACTTCGCCGAGAAACCCGCCGACCCCGCATCGCTCGAGGAGGGGTTCCGTCTGTCGGCGCACGACAGCGCCGCCAGGGGGCTGCCCCCCGAGCGCGGCCCCTACCTGGCCTCCATGGGCATCTACCTCTTCACCGCCGCCGCCCTGGTCGAGGCCCTGGAATCGAGCCCGGAGCAGAGCGACTTCGGGCGCGAGATCATCCCCGGCTGCATTCGTAACATGCGCGTGCGCGCCCACTACTACACCGGCTACTGGAAGGACATCGGGACCATCGGGAGCTTCTACGAGGCCAACCTAACCATGGCGAGGCCCGAACCCGCATTCGACCTGCACGTGCCCGAATGGCCCATCTACACCCGGCCCCGGTTCCTGCCGCCCCCGCGGGTCGAGGACTGCCGGATCGAGGGCTCCCTGATCGGCGGCGGCGGCGAGGTTACGGGGCGGGAGGTGAGCGGGTCGGTCATCGGCGTGCGCTCGATCATCGGGCCGGGCACCGTCATCCGGCGCTGCGTGGTCATGGGCGCCGACTACTTCGAGAGGACGCCGCCCGGGGACCGGGTGGCCCTGGGCATCGGACGCGACTGCGTGATCGAGAAGGCCATCATCGACAAGAACGCCCGCATCGGGGACGGGGTGAGGATTCTCGACCGCCCGCGCCCGACCGACGCCGATGCGGACCTATACTGCATCCGCGACGGCATAGTGGTCGTACCGAAGAACACCGTGATCCCGCCCGGCACGGAGATCTAAGGCGCTTTTGCAGAACCCGCTCCGTCGGCCCGAAGCCAGGATGGGGTTTTGCAACAGCGCCTAATGGGCCGCACCGCCGCAACTTCCCGCCATACTCGGAGCCCCCTCGAGATGTACGACGTGCTCGGAATCGGCTGCTGTGCGCTGGACATAATTCTGGAGGTCCCCCGCTACCCCGGGGCGGACGAAAAGCTGCGGGCAGACCGGCTGCACCTTCAGGGCGGGGGCCTGGTGGCCACCGCCCTGGTGGCGGTTGCGCGCCTGGGTGGCCGCGCGGCGTGGCTGGGGGCGCTGGGGGACGACGTGCTGGCGGCCACCTGCGCAGGGGAGTTGGAGCGGGAAGGCGTGGACCTTAGCCACGTGCGCCGCGTGCCAGGCGCCTCGGTCCTCACGGCCCTAATCCTGACCGACAGCGCCGCGGGCACGCGCATGATCGTGTGGACCGACGAGGCAAGCCCCCGCACCCGCCCCGAACAGGTGAGCGAGGAGGCGCTCGGCAGCGCGCGCGTGGTGCACGTGGACAATTTCGAGCCGGCGGCATCGGTCAGGGCCGCTTCGTTGGCCCGGCGGCTGGGCGTGCCGGTGACGGTGGACCTGGAGCCCGGCCTGGGCGACCCGGGGGAGCTTCTGCCCCTGGTGGACTACGCCATCGTGCCACTCGAACTCGCACGGGGCCGATACGGCACGGAAGGCCTGCGCGAAGGCGCGCGCGCCCTCTACGATGAGATCGCGCCGCACGGCGGCCGGCTGGCAGTCGTAACCGGTGGCACGAAAGGCTCTTACGTGGTCGGGGATTCCCTTGCCGTGCACCAGCCGGCCTACCGGGTGGAGGTGGTGGACACCACGGGCTGCGGCGACGTGTTCCACGGGGCCTTCGCCCTGGGCGTAGCGCAGTGCATGCCCCCGGAGCACATACTGCCCTACGCCGCGGCCGCCGCCGCGCTCAAGTGCCGCGCCCTCGGCGGGCGGGCCGGTATTCCCGGCCGCCGGGAGGTCGAGCAGTTCCTGGAGCGCAGGCCGACACCCATCTCATCGTGATGTCTAAGGCGGTGCACAGATAGCAGTTACGACGTTGTTGGCTGCCGCGTGCAGGCCTCCTCGTCATTGTTCGCCGCGCATCTCAAGTTTCCGCTCCGCTGCCTGGCGGACTTTCTCCATCGGGTGCTGGGCGGCGATCTGCTCGAGCCCTTTCCAGTCCCCAAGCCAGTCGAGCGTGATGGTCCCGGAAGTGGCGAGTTCAAGTGACGGCGCTTCCAGTATGACCCTCCGGACTTTAGGTAGCAGCTCCCTGCACTCGACCATGAATATCAGCATCAAAACGCCGTCAACTATCTCAGGGTCGTCGGAATCCAGGGCCTCGCCGTAGTACGGGCAAGCCGCCGCTTTGTATTCCCCGCGAAGACGGCTGGTGGCATAGAGGCGGATTGCCTCTTCCTCGTCCCCGAGGAACTGGATGAGCGCCGGCACGGCCACATCGGCCGGCTTCCGCGCCAGACGATCGATCTCCCGTGCGCGCGGATTCTCCCGTATCTCGCGGAACGTGTCCTCCATGTCGGCCCTTATCCCGAAGTCATCATCCAATAGTTCAAGCATTTTGGCTTGCTGGTATGTCTCAACCGTGGACGGGATGGTGGCGAGGGCGCTAAGAGCAACGTGGATCACGATGAGAGGGACGAGGCTTCGCATCCGCTGGCGCCACAGGCCTACGATCAGGCCATATCCCAATAGGCCAAGGAAAGCGCCGACATAGAGCCGACCGAGATGCGAGGCAGAGAATAGAAAAGCCTGGACGAAAAGGGCGACGCTGCGCGGCATCACCTTCTCAAACTGTTCCAGGGCGTAGCCGCGCCAGAGGATTTCTTCCGCCACGGGTCCGATGATGACGAGGGAGAACGCCGCGAACAAAACCCAAGCGGGTGAAAGAAGCGCCACATTGAGGTTCCTGCTCTCTAAGTACGGCAGTCCCTGCCGCAGATCGAACCTCTGCGTCAGATATCCGATCGTCCCTCCACACACGGTCACAAGGGCCAGCACTCCGAGGGCCCAGAGCAGGTGGCGCCAGCGCCGGGGCAGCCAGGTCCTGTCAAAGCCCGCGAGACGCGGCCACCGCCTGCTCGCAAGCAGAGGCAAGGCCACCATGAGAATTGCCCATAGGGATAACAGGAGCGCCGCAAGCAGAGGGTGCC
>CAZXDF010000289.1:0-6052 GCA_964639345.1 uncultured candidatus Brocadiaceae bacterium
ACCCCCTCCTAGCCCCCGTTTTGCCGCCCGCAGTGCCATGGGTTGACAGTAGGTGTCAGCGGTGGACAGCAGTTGGGAAAGATATGGATGAAACGTGGATGAAACCCTGGATGAAGCTCACGTCGCCACCCCGCGCCGACCTTGGCTCTCCGCTCCCGCGCCAGCGGGATCGCCGCTTGCTCCGCCGGGCCATGCGATAAGCGCGGCGGAGGTCCTCGAAACTCAGTATTCGCTCAAGCAGGTGCTTGTGCGTCTCCAGTTGAGCGGCGACCATGGGCTATGCCCATGGACCCCGGCCCTCCTCCGCGCCTCACGGCGCTACGGAGGGCGAAAACAGTAAACGGAATTACGGCCTGGGCGAAACTACCACACGAAACCCGTAGGTATTGCCCGTGTGCGTGGGATTGAGCCTGCTGCGGTAAGCTGATCGGCACTCCGACGGAAGACAGCCCGAGGCCCCCTTCCTGTCCCCCAGCTTCGAGAGCACGGCGCCCAGGTTGTTGAGGGTCATGGCGACGTCGGGCAGGAACGCCTCAGGATGCTTCCCGGCAAGCTCGCGGTAGATCTCGAGCGCCTCCTGCGCCTTCTCAAACGCCCCCTTGAGGACGCTGTCAGCCGGGATGCGCCGCCGCAAGAGAATCGTAGCGGCAAATCGATGCCATGAACGTAGGCACTTGTCCTTGACAGACGCAGGACACGCCGCTCTAATGGCCGGGGAGAAGCGGTCGCTGTCACGGCGGGAAGGGCCGTGCCGCTCGCTCCCACGAGAAACACCGACCGATGTTGACCTCAAGGGCAGGCGATACTCACCCGCAAGCATACTCTTGGAGACTGAGACGATGCTGCTACGTAGGTCCTTTGCACAGGTAGGGTTGTTGGCTGTGATGGCTGCTGCGGTCGGTTGCGCATGGGGCGGATCGGAGGCATGGGGGCAGGCCACCGGGCCTCACCCCACTGAGTCAGCCTTGCAGCTTGTGGGACCCGGCGGCGGCTCGTATTACGACGTCGACCCTGCCCACATGGAGCTTATCCACGATGCCTACTGGATCTGGTGGGACCGCGATTCGAACGCGGTCCCGGCCGAGATTAGCGCCGCGCCCTTTACTTTCACCCGCGAATTCAAGCTCGACGGTGCCGTGGAGCGCGCGATTCTGGAAGCCACTGCACAGGGCGCATACACGCTGTGGGTCAACGACCAGGAAGTTGGCGGCGGTAAGCAGTGGGATGAGATGGAGACCTACGACATCGCGCCTTACCTCAAAGGCGGCGTCAACCATGTCCGCATCACGGTGACCTCCGACCACTGGATAAGGGGTCTGTTTGTGGTCGCGACGGTTGAGCTGGCCGGCGGAAGGCGGGTCGAGATTCTCTCCGACAGCTCGTGGGAGGTCTCCAGCGCGCTTGCCCAGGAGCCTCGTGCGGCCGAGCCGGTCGTGCGCGGCATCAACGGCGGGCCCTGGAACAACGCCGCCCGCCTCCAGGTGATGCCGCCCCAGTTCTACGGGCTCAACACGGAGCTGGAAGTGCCGGGCATCGCCTGGGGTCGGGGATACCCGGGCGAGAAACCGAAAGTCCTGGCGGTGCTGGCGCGCACGCAGCAGCGGGACCTCGTGGAACTTGTGCAGCGCATGGATATGGACCTGACAGTGGCGTTCACCACGATAACGCAAGCGGGGACTCACGCCCCCTTCTTCCCGGCCGTAGACGGCGCGCGGGAGGAGGACGTTAGGCGCCGGCTGGAAGAGGTGCTCCAGGACGACTACGACGTGGTCATCCTCGGCTCGGTTCCCGGCGGCATCTTCGCGGAGGTGATGGCCGAGCGGCTCCAGGAGATGGTCCGCGAGGGCACCGGGCTGGTGTGCCCGAGCGTGCCCGGCGGGTTGCGGGAGCAGCTCACCCAGACGCCCGTCGAAGGGGAGCAGGCCCCCGCCTTCCTGCGCACGGGCACCCCGTTCGCCCAGCTTCCCGGTTTCAAGCTGGGAGAGGGCGACCCCGAAGGCTACCAGCGCGTGGCAAGCCTCTACAAGTGCGGTGAGGGCCGCGTGGTCGAGTTGCGCCTGGGCGGTCTGCTGGCAGATGTGCCTGATCCGGTGGAGCTGCACTACGAGTATTACATCTCCTTTGCACTTCGCTCGCTGCTCTGGGCGGCGGGGCGCGAGCCGGCAGTGGAACTGGTGGACATGCCCACGACCGTGCGCGCCGCCTATGGCGACGCGGCGAGCCTGAGATTCGCCATCAGCGGGGAGGGCACATACGAGGTCAAGGCGGCCGTTCGCTCGCCTGAGCTGCTCTCCCGCGCGCCGCGGGTACCCACGCTGCGGCCGGGGGTGCATGAGTTCGCGGCGGTGCTCGAACCGGTGCATGAGACACAGCTCAGTGTGCGCGCCGGGGAGGAGGCGCGGCTTGAGCTTCCGGCGCTGCCTGCGGGCGACTACTACGTTGACCTTATGGTGGAGAGCCGCGGCGAGCGGGTGGGTTGGGCCGTGGTCCACTTGGCGGTAGATGGCGAAGCCCGCGTTACGCAGTTGGCGATCAATCCCCACTACATCGACGTGTCCGACGGCAAGCGGGCGGAACTCACGGCCCATGCGACACTGAGTAAGGACGCGCCGGACGGCTCCACAGTGCGGTTCCAGGTGATAGACAATCATGAGCGCGTGGTGTCCGAGCAGGAGGCGAGGGCCGGCGCCGACGGCCTGGCCGAGGCTAAGTTTGTTTTCGACGAGTTTGCCACCACGCTGGGGCGCGTGCGCACTGAACTGCTGGTCGGGGGCAAGACGGCGCACGTGGCGGTTGCGCGCTTCACGGCCGTCAGGCGCGACTGGGACCGGTTCTTCTTCATCATTTATGGCGGCACCGGCTCAGGCGGTCGGAAGACAAGCGTCGTGCATTCCCGGGTGTTTGCCAACCTGGGGGTCGATGGCATCCGCTACACGATCCCGACCCTCGAGAGCCTCGAAACCATCGACATGCTCGCGGTGCCGAGCCACGGGGGCTATCATCGCGGCACAATTACCATGGAGCCGGAAGAACTCGAACGCCGGCGCGAGGGCGCCCGCAAGACTGCCGAGAAGGCGATACCTTTCGACCCGCTAACCTATACGGTGGACGACGAAATCACCTACGGCGGCGGGGGGCTCGAGCCGCACCGGATACTGCACTTCCGTGACTTGCTCCGGAAGAGCTACGGCTCGATCGAGGCGCTCAACGCGCAATGGGAGGCGGACTACGGCTCGTTCGACGAAGTCTACCCGCTTGCCAGCGGCGCGGTGCCGAAGGAGCGCAAGGAGATGGACGGCTTCGATGAAGTCGAGATGGAGTCGCCAGCGGACTTCCTCGAGCGCGAACGCACCAGCAATACGTACAACTACAGCCGCTGGGTGGACCAGTGGCGCGCGAACATCGACGCCTGGTACGAGTACCCGCGGCAGGCCCGGGAAGGCGTCCAGCAGGCCGACCCCCACGGGCGGGTCGGCACCGGCTGCCCGATGTGGCCGCATTCCAACTCGGGCCATGACTGGCACCAGAACCTGCGGGTTGACGGCTTCGAGATGTTCGCGCCATACGGGCGCGACGGGGAGATTCAGCCCTATGAGGAGGGGCGCTCATTTGCCAAGCCGGATGCCTTCCTGGGCATGTATTACGGCGGCTACCTCTACAACGGTTTCGTGCGGCGCGAGCAGCAGACCGACCTGGAGTGGCAACACTGGCGGGTCTGGACAGCCCTGCTGCGCGGTTTCACCAGCATCTGGTGGTACGCGGGCGGCTCAGGCAACAGAGAGGACGCCCTGGGCAGCGGCCTGATGCCATATTCTTCGTTCCAGACGCTCGGCGACCAGATCGAGCGCATCCGAAACGGCTACTATACGATCTTCGAGCGCAACAGGGCGATACGCGACTACGGCCCCGTCGCCGTGCATTACTCGATCGCCAGCCGGCTGACTGCGCCGGAATTGGGGCTCGGCGGCGGCGGCTTCGCCCGGAACTGGGACGTCCACTTCCTGCACCGCATAATTCACGACCACCTCGGCCATCAGTACACCTTCGTCTCAGGCGACCAGATCACCGGCGGAGGCTTGGAGGATTACAAAGTCCTGCTCCTGCCGCTGTCGGTGGCGATTGGCGACGATGAGCTCGACGCAATCCGCGCGTTCGCCGAGGCCGGCGGCCTGGTGATCGCCGACGCCCGGGCGGGCATAGCCGACGGGCACGGCCGGTTGCGCCAGCGCGAGGCCCTGGAGGCGCTGCTGGGTATCCGCTACGAGCGGGAGCAGGTCGAGCGGAAGATGGTAACTGGACAGCTCAGCGGCAACTATCGCGGAGTCGCAATCGAGAACGCCGAGCGGCGCTTCCCGGCCGATCCGTCGGTGCGCCTTGCCGGCGCCGAGGCCGTATGGGAGGTCGACGGCATTCCGGTGCTGACGCACCACCCCGTCGGTAAAGGAACGGCCGTGAGCCTGAACGTCCCGTTCAACTATTACCAGGGCTATTCGACACCGGATCACCTGTATTACTACATCGGCGAGCCGGGGCATAACCGGATGATCGGCAACATCCTTCACGCGGTGCTCCAGGTGCACGAGATTGAGCGCCTCGTGCAAGTTGAGGTTCCTGATGGGGGCTGGCTGGATGACCCCGATGTGATCTGGCGCTACCGGACCGAGCACTGGCTCCCGGGCCTTGAGGTGCCGTATCACCGGGACGGTGAGGCGCAGTACGTGAGCCTGACCAAGCGCAGGGTCGGCCGCAGGGAGACGGGCCCCTACCCCGTCACGGTGCGCGTGCCGCGGGGCGGACACATCTACGACCTGTTCGCCGGCAAGTACCTCGGCGAGGGCGACCGCTGGACCGCCCGGGTGAATCCGGCGGACGTTCAGATATTCGCCGTGCTGCCCTACCGCGTCAAGGGGCTGGAGGTGACGCTGGAGGCCGGCCGTGTGGAACGCGGCCGTGCGATAAAGGGCCACGTCGCCGTGCAGGCCGGCGGCGCCGACGGGGGTTTTGTGCGGCACGTCGTGCATGTGGAGGCGCAGCGGCCGGGAGGCGAGACGCCCAGCTACCTACGCCGTATGCTGGAGACCGACGCGGACGGCCGCGCCGAGTTTGAGCTGCCACTGGCGTTGAACGAACCGGCCGGGCGGTGGACTCTGACCTTCACCGACATGGCCAGTGGGCAACGGCGGCAAGTGCGGGTGGAGGTCGAGTGAGAGAGCTTGCGGCCGTCCATTAGACCGTGCTTCGTGCGCCCTCATGCTGCGCGGCTCGGAGTCGTTCGACTTGGCCTTCCCGCCGGGGACCTGGTAGGGCGGCTTGGTGCGCTTTCCATCCCTCACCTCCCAACGCCACAATACCCAACGAGGAAACTGCCGGATTTCAGACTCAGGGGGCCAAGGGAATCGCTTGTTCCGCGGCTTGCCGATGCCGGGTGGTGCTGATCCGGACCCGTTGTCGGGGAGAAGCCCGATGAATGCGCCGAGACAAGTGATCGCAGATGCGAGAGGGAAAGCCGAGTTGGGAGTGGATGAACTGATAAGGTGCCTATGCAAGCCCTGGTAAAGACGAAGCCAACTCCGGGCCTCGAGGTTCAGCGGGTCCCTGAGCCGCCCGTCCGGCCTGGCCAGGTGCGCGTGAGGGTTCATGCTGCCGCGATTTGCGCGGCGGATATGAAGGTCTACAAATGGGACCCCGCGGTCGTGCGGCGTTGGAGTCGAATGCGAAACATGAAGCTGCCGCACATACCGGGCCACGAGTTGGCAGGTGTGGTGGTGGAAGCGGGTGAAGATGTTCCCGCCACAATGGTTGGTAAGCGAGTGGCGGCGGAAACGCACTTCCCGTGCGGCTCCTGCACGCTGTGCACTTCCGACCGAATGCATCTTTGCGCTGATCGCAAGATCCTGGGGTTCGACACTCCGGGTGACCCCTTCCCCGAGAATTGATCCAGGAGTTGTGAGAGGATCCATACGGCAATAGTCCGGAAAGGATTCTCAGATGAAGAAACGGCATAGTGCAGAGCAGGTAGTGGTGAAGCTGCGTCAGGCTGACGTAGCGCTGG
>CAZXDF010000290.1:0-5239 GCA_964639345.1 uncultured candidatus Brocadiaceae bacterium
CGCTTTCAGCCTCGGCATACCAGCGCGCCACCATGGCCTGAGGCTGCTCCTCGTTGGCGGTGAACTCCTCGATCTGCACATCCGTGAACGGCGGCTCTTCGCGCCACGATTCGGGATCGCCTTCCAGCGCGGCCAGGCGCACGCCGCACTCCTCGGCGACGCGCTCGCCGAGGTTCTCCAGCTTCAGCCGAAGCTCGTTCTCCACCAGGCGCAGTTGCTGCAGGTCCCGCTCCGCCCCGTCGCGCTCTTCGGTGGCGCGCTCGGCCAAGGCCTGTCGCTCCTCCATCGCGGCCCGCACCTGCTCTACCGCCCCCGCCTTTTCCCTCGCGAGCGCGGCAAGCACGGTCCTCTCCTGTTCCAGGACGGCCTGCTCCGCCGTCGCCTCCCGGATCCTTTCGTCGGCCTCGCGGCGCAGCCCTTCGCCCGCCTCACGCTGGCGGGCCAACTCACCCAGTTCGTCCTGGCGCCGGCGCAGCTCGCCCCGCTGCCGCTCCGCAAGGGCCTTGAGGCCGCTGAGCTGCTCCTCCCGCCGCGCAAGCTCGCTGCGCAGCGCGCTCACCTCGCCCACCAGGCGCTCCTGCAATTCGCGTTCGCGTCCCAGTTCCGCCTTCAACCCCTCCAGTGCCCCCTCCCGCTCAGAGCGTCGGCCTCGGACACTTTCCGCCTCACCGGTGGCCTGCACGGAACGCTGCTTCGCCCCGTCGATGTCCTCGCTCAACGAGGCGATCTCCGACCCGATCACCTCCAGCTCCTCCGCCCTCTGCTCCTCCTGGCTGGCAAGCAGGGCGTGGCGGCTGCGCAGGTCATTCTCCTGCTCGCCCAACTCCTCCCTCTGCGAGGCCAGGGCGGCCCTTTCACGCTCCAGCGCAGCCATGGACGCGGCGCATCGCTCGCCCTCGCCTGAAAGCGCGTCCAGGCGGGACTTGAGTTCCTCGATCTCCTCCGCCAGCTCGGCCAGCTCGCTGCGCCGGCTGATGAGGCTACCCGTCTCCGGCTCGCCGGCCGACCAGAGGCCGCCCGGCTCGAAACACTCCCCCTCCCGGGTCACAATCCTCATCCCCGAGGGCAGCTCGCCTGCGAGCAGACGCTGCGCCGCCTCGGCCTCGTCCACGACGAAACAGTTCCCCAGCAGGGCCTCCACCGCCGGGTCGGCCCCGCCGGAGACGCGGACCAGGTCGGCAAGCCGGGCCGCCTCCCCATCGCGGCGCGGCATTTCAAGCCGGGGCGCCACCGCCAGGTCCTCGAGCACTATCACCTCCGCCCGGCCCTTGCGGCCCTGGCGCAGGAGTCGCAGGGCCTCCGCGGCCTGAAGGCGCGTGTTGACCACGATGCCCTGCACGCGGTGTCCGAGCGCGGCCTCCAGGGCGAGCGCGTCGCGCCTCGGCACCTCCAGCAGGTCCGCCAGCAGGCCGGGCGAACCGGCCAGCGGACTCCCCGGGCGGGCGATCTCCGCCAGAATCAGCTTCACCCCGCTGCCGACGCCCTCGGCCGTGTCCTGGAGGTCCTGGATCACCTGTCGGCGGCTGATACGACCCTTGAGCTCGGCCTTCATCTCGCCGATCTCGGAGGTGAGCCGCCCCATGTGCAGGGTCGATTCGGACAGGCGGTTGTCCACGCCGGCCTTGTCCCTGCGCACCTGTTCCAGCTCCCTGCGGACCGCGTCCAGCCGGCCCTGAACCTCGGTCCTCTCGGCGCTCAGGCGGTCCCGCTGCCCGCTCAGGTGGTCCCGCCGGTCCTGCTCGCGCCTGAGCCGCCCGGCGAGGGTCGCCTGCTGCGCGGAGAGCATGCCGATCTGGTTCTGCAGGTGCGACTCCTGCTGCATGAGCTCGAAAACGCCGGCCTTCTCCCTGTCCAGGCGCCCTTCCAGCTCGCGCAGGCCCTCCTCCGCCACGTGCAGCGCCGCCGCCAGTTCCTCGCACGCCGCGCGGCGCTCATCCAGCGCCGCGGCGCCCCTGGCCATCTCCGAGTCGGCCTCCGCCACCTCCTCGCGCACCTTTCGGATGCTCTCCTGGGCCTCCGCCGTGCGGGCGTCCTCCTGCCGTCGGCGCTCATCGAGTTCGGCGCAGCGGTTCCGATTCAGCTCGATCTCCCTGCCCAGCCCGTAGTGGCGCGCCTCTATCTGCGAGAGCCGCTCCTCGGCCTTGGCCATCTCCGAGCGGTGATGCTCCAGGTCCTGTTGAGCCTTCGACAGCTCCGCCCGCAGGCCGGTGAGGCGATCGTTGAGCTCGCGACTCAGCGCCTCCTGGGCCTCGATGGCCCCGCCGTTCTGCCCGCGCTCCTCAAGCAGCCGGCGCCGCGCGTGAACCCCCAGCGCCAGACGCAGGCGCCGAAGCTCATCGCCAAGCCGCTTGAAGCGCCTGGCCTTGGCGGCCTGGTAGCGCACGCTGCGCAACTGGCGCTCGAGTTCCTGGACGATGTCCGTGACCCTCAAGAGGTTGGTCCGCACGCGCTCGAGCTTGTTCTCGGCCTCCTTCTTCTGCGCCAGGAACCGGCTGACGCCGGCGGCCTCCTCCAGCACGCGCCGCCGCTCCCGCGAGCCGGCCCGGATGAGCATGTCCACCTGGCCCTGCTCCATGAAGCTGTAGGCGCTCACGCCCACGCCAGTGTCAAAGAGGAGCGACCGGATGTCCTTGAGGCGGCAGGGCTGCCCGTTGAGGAGGTACTCGCTCTCGCCCGAGCGGTAGCAACGGCGGGCGATGCAGACTTCCTGATACTCAACCGGCAGCAGCCCCCGGTCGTTGAGCAGCGTCACGCGGACCTCGGCGCAACTGAGGGCCGGGCGCGAGGCGCTGCCGCTGAAGACCATGTCGGCCATCTCCGCGCCCCGCAGGCGACGCGCGCTCTGCTCGCCCAGGACCCACTTCAGGGCGTCCACCACGTTGCTCTTGCCGGACCCGTTCGGCCCGACGAAGGCTGTCATGTTGCCGTCGAACTCCACGACGGTCTTGTCGGCGAAGGACTTGAAGCCGATCAGTTCCAGTTTCTGCAGTCTCATCACGTCCTCATGGTGCTGCGGCATTTACGGGGAGTTGGAGCACCGGCCCGGCTAGTGATACGTTCAGGCAGCATCGGACGATGATACTCGACGGACCCGGAGCAATGCCAACGCGATCTTCCCGCCGCCCTCTGGCGCCCCCGGCGATTCAATCAGGGGCATCAAACCCCCGCGCCGTCGCTCATCGCCTAAGTGCCTATCTCTTGGGCTGGCAAATACTTACTCGCCCGCCTGCGCCGCCGCTCGGACCGGCGCCACGCCGCCCCCTGCCGGTTTGGCCCACGCTCCGCGTGGCCCAAACCCTGCGGAAAATGCGCCTACCCGGGCCCCGATGGCCGGGAACGCTGCACTCAGGCGCTTCGCACGGCCAGCGCTCGCTCGCGGCCGCGAACGACCACCCGCTCGGCCACGTCCCCAAACACAGCGGCCAGCGCGTCGACCTCCTCCGGCATGTAGGGTTCGACCGTCCGAAGCGCGCGGTCGAGGCAGTTGTCGGGCTGGAAGTTCTGCACCGCCACCGTCCGGGCGCCCTGGAGCTCGGGCGCCATCCGTTCCAACTCCTCCCGGCCGACCAGCCCGGGCACGACCGTGATGCGGAACTCGTGCGGTATGGCGCTGCCGATGATGTAGCGAACGGAGCGACGCACGTCCTCGACGTTCACGTCCCTCCTTGTGACCCTGCGATAGTCCTCGGGCGTGAGCGGGGCCTTGAGGTCCATCGCGATCGCGTCCGCCCGGCCCTCGCCCACGAGCCGCTCGACCCAGTCGGGGCGCGTGCCGTTGGTCTCGACCATCACCTCCACGCCGAGCGCGCGCACCTGCTCGATGAACTCCAGCAGGTCCTCACCGTGCAGGGTCGGCTCGCCGCCGGTGATCACCGCGCCGTCGAGCCAGCCCTCGTGCTCGCGGATCGTGTCGAGAACGCGCTCGCGGCTCACGCTCTCACGCCCCTCGCCCTCGATCAGGCCGCCGGCGTGGCAGTAGCGGCAGCGCAGGTTGCAGCGGGGCAGGAACACCACGCACGAGAGATGCCCCTCCCACTCCAGCAGGCTGTTCTCAATGAAGCCCTTGATCTCCATCGCGGCGCCCTCCGCCTTCACGCAGCGGCGTACCGGCCCTCCTCCACGCACAGGTGCGCGCGCAGGTCCTCGGTGGAAGGCGGCTTGGTCTCCCAGCGGGCGAGCACGCGGTCCTCGTCACTCATAAGCAGGACGGACGGGATCTCGAACACGTCGTAGAAATCCCCCTCGGCCGCCCCGTTCTCGGTCTCCACGTCCATGAAGACGATCGGGACCTGCTCGCCGAGATCGTTCTTATCCAGAAACAGCGTCACCTTTCGCGTGGCGCTCTTGCACAGCCCGCATTCCTGCTTTCCGTAGACTTCGATTCGCATTCGGCTCACTCCGATGAATGGTCCATTCGATAAGGTATCAGGACACTCCGACGTTGTAGCGCCCGCGGTGCCGGTCCTCAAGCTCGCCGAGCTTGGACTTGTTCCAGTTGTCGACGCGGCTGAAGTAGCCCACGATGCGCGTGAGGCCGTGCACGCGGGGGCTTCGGCACTGTCCGCACCGCGGCCTCAGGCCGGGGGTGGTCGCGTGGCACTCGTGGCAGATGGTGAACTCGGGACTGATGGTAAGCTGGGCGGCCTGGGTGTTGAAGAAGGTCTTCTCAATCAGCCTCATGATGCTCGCGGCGGAGGGCCGTTCCTCGCCGACGAAGGCATGTATGATGGCGCCGCTCTCGATGGCGCGGTGGAACTTGCTCTGGAGCTTGATCCTGGTGAGCAGGTCCACGGGCGCGTCGGCCCGCAGGTGGATGCTGTTGGTGTAGTAGATGCTGTCTGCCGCGAGGTCGCCCCTTATGACCTCCCGCGCCGCGGGGAACCGTGCCAGGTCGACCTTCGCCAGGCGGCGCGCGGCGCTCTCGGCCGGGGACTCCTCCAGGGCCACCTTCATGCCGAACTTTTCGCCCAGCTCGCGGGCCTTGAACTGCATGTGCCGCACGATGCGCAGGCCCATGCGGAGCGCCTCGTCACCCTCGTGCAGCTCCCGGCCGATCAGGTGCTGTAGGCACTCGTTCAGCCCCACCAGGCCGATGATGTAGGTGGCCTCGGCGAGGTCCACGTACTGCCGGCCGTCCTCGGCGACCTTGCCGATCTGCCACAGGGGCTTCTCCGGGCCGGTCATGAGGCTGGCGATGAAGCCCTTCTTCTGGCGGTGGGCCTTGACGGCGAGCTCGATC
>CAZXDF010000291.1:0-8096 GCA_964639345.1 uncultured candidatus Brocadiaceae bacterium
CGCAGCTTCACCACTACCTGCTCTGCACTATGCCGTTTCTTCATCTGAGAATCCTTTCCGGACTATTGCCGTATGGATCCTCTCACAACTCCTGGATCAATTCTCGGGGAAGGGGTCACGACGATCAGGCCCGCACCGGACCCTTCCGCATGTTCGGCCAGGGCCCTGTAGGCCTTGCCCTCCAGGAGAACGCGCTCCGCCGGGCAGCCATCCGACCCGAGCCCCTGGAATGCCCGGTCAAGAAAACCCCGGTAAAGCGCTGCCAATCCGTCGTTGATCAGCCCCTCGTGGAGCGCCTCCTGCTTCTGCAGGCCCACTTCCTCCTGTCTTTCGGGCGGGAGCGAGCGCGCCATCGTCTCGAACACATGGACGTGGAAGGCGGGATCGTAAGCCGCCGCCAGGCGAAGCTTCCCCCCCGACACCCGCGCCCAGACGGCGGCCTTCCTTACGATGGCCTGAGCGTAGTCGCTTCCGTCAATCCCGGCCACGATGGCTCCCCCGGCAAGCGGTCGGCGCGCTATGAGGACGTCGCACGGCGCCTGGCGCAGCACACGCGCGGCCGTGCTCCCGAGCAGGCCGTCGTCAAGGGCCCCGAGCCCCCGCGCGCCCAGGGCGATCAGGCCGATCCCACGCTCGCGAGCCAGCTCGAGCAAGCGCACGTAGTTGCGGCCCTCGAGATGCATCTCCTCGGCTGCCACGCCGGCGCTTCGCGCCTCGCTCAGGAACTGCTCCAGGTATCCGCGGGAGAGGGCGTGGAGACCGTCGGAGATGAAGGAATCGTGCGTCTCGCGCAGGCGCCCGAGCGTCTCTTCGCCCTGAGACTCCGGCGGCAGCCCGGGCTCCATCGCGCGGAAGCGTTCGGAGTGGAGTTGAGCGGCATAGACGTGGGTCCCGAGAACCCCACAGCCGAGTTCCCGGGCCGCGCCCAGCGCGATCCGACCTGCCGCGTGGGCGCAGTCAGATCCGTCCAACGCCACGAGAATCGATGCGTACATCGCACACATGTCTGCCCACGGTGGCCGCTCACCGCAGACTACTGTATTCCAGCGCAGGATTCCACCGAAACCCCGCGGAGGCATTTTGTGTTAGGGGCTGCCATGTGACGACGATAACTCTTCGGCCAAATGAGCGGGCGCCGCGCAGGCGCTTCACAGGAGCGTATCCGATTGCTCCCCGGATACCCCGGCGGGCAGATACGACCTGATGGAACGCCTCCGCAGTGTCGCGTCAATCGCGTCGCTCATTGCCCGGGTCCATTGCGGCTGGCGCGTAGCGTAGGCCGTCAACTCCACTGGCATGTTACGAGCCCCTCTCCATCAGAACATGAGCATCGGTTTCACCGGTGCGGACGAATCCCAGCCTCTGGTAGAACGCCAGTGCCCGTTGGTTGACATCCAGCACACGGAGGCGCACTGGCAGGCCCACCCGACGCCCCTCGTCCATGATGAGCGACATGCACTTGCTGCCGATGCCCTTGCCCTGATGCTCTGGCAAGAGGAATAGCTGATTAACCTTCACGCAGTCAGGCGCCACGACTACCGCTATGATCCCGATGTCTGTACCGGCCAGGTTGATGACTCGGAACTCCTGCGGCCTGTATCGCCGTTCACGAAGCAGCCGTTGCTCATCTTCATCCCAACCCCTCAGACTTTCTCCACATACTCCCTGAACGCAGCCCGTCTTGTGACGTAAGCGAACTCGCTATCGCTCGGGGTGGCTTGCCGTAACGTTAGGCTATCCATGAGCGCAGAACGTAGAGTTAATGGGCGCCCTCCTCGGCGGACAGGTACTACCTGGCGGAACGCCTCCGCAGGATGACGTCAATTCCGCCGCTCATCATCCGCCTCCGGACCCGGCTCACTCTTCCGACGAGAAGCCCGACGGGAATATGGGGCCGATCTCGCCCAGGGCCGCCCGCGCCTCCTCGATGTACGATCCCACCCGCCGCCTCTCGCGCTCAACCACCGCGGGGTCCCGGGTGTACTCGGTCTTGCAGGCCGACAGGTCCGGGTTGACCTTCAGCGCAGCTTCGGCCCGCTCGACGAGCTGGGGCGAGAAGTCGGCCGTCTTCAGCTTCGCCACGTAGTCGCGCAGGATGCAGAGGTAGTCGTAGTCGTCGGCGCCGTCGCGCAGGTTCTCCAGCCGGATGCTGCTCCACGGCACGCCGTCCGGCCCGGGATACAGGAGCTGCCCGTCGTTATGCGAATACGGCAGGCAGGTCAGCGAATGCCACGGCCGGTTCGGCCACTTCTCTTCCGGCGTGTCGCCCTCGGGGTTCACGGCTCCGAGACACGTGGCGCGCCAGTAGAGGAACCCCGTCACGCCGTACTGGAAGGCCTGCCACATGAGGACGCGGGGCTCGATCTGATGGCAGTCGAGGAGGACGTTCGCATGTGGCCCCTCGGGCCGGCAGCAGGAGTACCAGTGCGCCTCCTCGCCGCGGGCGAGGTTGTCCTTCAGGGAATCCAGGGTCTCATCCGAGGGATAGACCCAGACGTTGATGACGCCATCCAGGTACGCGGAGGGCTTGACGCCCGCCACCTGCACCTTGACCAGGGGCATCTCCGCCGTCACCTTGCGAATCCGCTGGGCGGCCTCGATGTTCTTCGCCTTCGGCCATTCGCTTCCGAAGTAGTGATAGGCGATATCCTCCCAGCCGTTCTTCACGATGACCGGCCAGGTGTGGTTGTCGATCTGGAGGTGCGACACTCCGAGGTCCAGGAGCTTCTTGTAGAACCGCTCGCACTCGTCCAGATCGACCTGATCGCCTTCAGTCAGACTGAACTGTGACGTGATTCCGAATCGCGCGAGCAGGAGCACCGATTCCTTGCCGATTTCGCGCACCTCTTCCGCATTCAGCCAGTTGTAGAAGCCCGCCCACGAACCCACCATGGTCCAGAAGCGAAGGATGCGCTGCCGGGGCAGGCTGAACTTGAAGACGCGAAGCTCTATGTCGATCTGCTGCGACTGAGGGCCTTCGCCTTCCACGTCCGCGTGCACGGTGACGGGGCCGCGGAAGAGCCTGTACCAGCGCCGGTAGAGGCTCTTGTTGCGCGCGCGCGTGTCGGGCGGGACCTTCAGGCGCAGCCAGACCGGCTGGACCATCCCCGCATCGACCTCGAAGCGGCTCTCGGACGTGATCGGCTCCAGCGGGTCCGGGTACCAGCCGGGCGGGCTGATCATGCCGGGGGAAGGCTCGGTGATCTCGACGTAGTGCACCCGGGCCGCCTCGATCGCCCCGGCCGGTATGGGCGGGCCCTCGATGAGCGCGTGCCCAACGACCACGTCCACGTCCTCGTTGACTGGGTGCTCGCTCACCTCCCAGGACTTCAGGTCCGACACCTCGACGCGCACGTTTCGCAGTCGCTTGTCGCCGGCTATGATGACCACCTGGCCGCTGGTCCAACTGTTCATCGCTGCCGCGAGTTGAAGCGGCTTTCCGACCGGGCCGTCGAACGGCCGATCCCTGAAGACCCTCTGCATGGACGACGCGGAAGCCAGTGCGAAAGACATAGACCCGTTCTCCTTTGATGTCAAATCTCCCATTTGCCGGTATACGACCGCCGTGCTCGTCTTATATCCGGAAACGCCCACCGGGGACAAGCGCCCACTGGGACGCTCAGGTGCGCCGGACCCTAGGATGCTCTGCCGGGCTTGCTCCTTCCGGTCAACGGCACCCCGTTCACACGAGGAGGGGGGCCTCAGAATGCCTGCCTGTAGAGCTCGACGATCTCCTCGGCCGAGGGCACGCGCGGGTTATTGGCAGGGCTGCCGCTGGCTATGGCATCGGCGGCCATCTTGGGGAGCGCCCGCTCGAAGGAATCCCGGGCGATGTCGCATTCGCTGAGCCGGGGGATCTCCAGGTCCCGGTTCAGCTCTTCGAAGGCGGCCACCGCGCGGTCCGCTGCCTGCGCGTCGGTCAGCCCGGTTACTTCGAGGCCCATGGCGTGGGCGATAACGGCGAAGCGATCTATGCACGCCGGTGCGTTGTAGCGCATCACCGCCGGCGCCAGAACGCCGTTGCTGAGCCCGTGGGGCAGATGGAAGTTGGCCCCGATGGGCCGGCTCATGCCGTGCACCAGCGCCACCGAGGAGTTGCTGAAGGCCATCCCAGCCTGCGAGGCGCCCAGCATCATTGCTTCGCGCGCGGGTGCGTTGTCGGGCTGGGCCCAGGCCGTGCGGACGTTGGCCGTGATCAGCCCGATGGCCGAAAGGGCAAGGCAGTCGGTGGTGGGATGGGCCTTTCGCGAGATATAGGCCTCCACCGCGTGGACCAGCGAGTCGATGCCCACGTTGGCAGTCAGCGTCTTCGGCATAGTCATGCTCAGCTCGTAGTCCACCAGGGCTACCGATGGCAGGAAGTTCAGGTCCAGGCACATCATCTTGACGTTGCGCCCGGTGTCGCCGATGACGACGACTTTCGTAACCTCGCTCCCGGTGCCGGCGGTGGTCGGGATCGCGATGATCGGCACCCCCGCGTTCGGGACCTTGTGAGAGCCCATGTAGTCGGCGATGGCGCCGCTGTTGGCGCTCATGACGGAGACGGCCTTCGCGGCGTCCATCGAGCTGCCCCCGCCGATGCCGATGACGGCATCGCAGGCGTGTCCTCTGAGGAGTTCCAGGCCCTCCTCGACGTTCACGTCCGTGGGGTCCGGCTGGACCCGCGCATAGACGAGCGATTCGACGCCCGCCTTCGAGAGATGGCCGCAGACCGCGTCCGCCATGCCGACCTCGGCCAGCCCGGGGTCCGTCATGACGAGCGCGCGCCTGACCTTGAGCCGTCTGGCCTCCTCGCCAACGATCCCGCTTGCGCCCGCCCCAATGGCCAACTGCGGGGGCACGTTCAGTCGCGATAGGGTGGACATCGGCGCTCCTTTCATCGCTGAAGGCCGGGGCGTTCCCCGGCAGCAGACCGGCTGGCCGCTACCAGCGGCCGGGATAGTTCGTTATCTGGGTGCCACGGACCAAGCCGTCAGGCTTGTCCGTGCGTTCCACAGCGCCCTCGGACACGGGCAAGGCTACGCCGTGGCCCGTGTCACCGCGTCGCCTGGACCCGGTTGTCGGGGGCTCCGATTTCCTTTATGAATGTAGCCTCCCCTCCTTGGTGCTGATAGCACCGTGAGTGAAGACCTGCCACTCTGAATCCGCTCTTCAGATAGACGTCAATGGCTGTGCCGTCCAGGGTCGTCGACACGTATATCCATCTGATTCCTGAGTCCCCGCAGTACTCCTCTGAAGCAGAAACCAGTCGCGTACCGACCCCTTTTCCCCTGAACTTGCGATCCACGAAGATCGAGAATATCTCGACAGCGCCATTCACCTTCAGGCCGGAGAGAAGCAAGAAACCGACGAGGCGACCGTCACAGAAGGCGCCCCAGAACTTGCAGCCCTCGGCGTAGTTCTCGCGCCAAAGCTCCATGCGACTCGCGATCTCGCTTGCTCCCCATGTGGGGCCTTCGACCGCTGGCTGATCCGTTTGCTTCTCCAGGATCAGGCCAGCGCCAGTGTTTGGTTGGACAAGATCGTAGACTTGCTCACTGGTCGAAGTGTCGAGGTCCGCTATCAGGGGTAGTTCGTCCAGCGTCAATGGCCTGATCTCGATAGTCATCGTATTCCCCGGACCGCTGCTCTTGAGCGGTGCGCGGTCTTGCGCGTCCGCCCGAAGAGCTTGTTGGAGCCTCGCCACTACGGGAGTTCCCTGTTGCTGAACCATACGTCATTGGGCGTGGGGCACAGAAGCAAGTCCTTGACCCGGAACTGAGTGCTGAACATGTCTTGCGATTTCACTGGACGGAGCACCATGGCGGCGTCGGGAAGATCGCAGTAGGACGCCGGCGTTGCGATTGCGATGCAGTCTGCATCAAGCGGGAGTTGACCGGAGTCTGCTGCCGCCAGCGTTATCTCGAGACAGACCCTCGGGCCATCGCCGAAGAACTCATTGAGCACGTTGAACATGATCCCGACGAGATCGGCGGAACCGGGCGGCAGTTCGTCGCCTCGGTGGAAGCGCCTCGCATACGCGCGCTCGACAGCCCCGTGCTGGTCCATCGCGGCCTCGCACTTGGGTTGTCCCTGGAACAGCGTCTGATCGTGCAGGATGACCCGTATTCCCGCCTTCTCCAACTCCGCTCGCTTGCTCTCACTGATGCCGTCATGCAGGCACAGACCGCGGTCGTGGGACGCTGCCGGGTTGCCCACGGCAAAGAACTCGTATGCCTGCCCGAACGCCTTCTTGGCCGCAAGCACGGAACTGCCAGTATTGGTCGCTACAACCACATTCCTCACGCCGAGCACCGCGGCTCTGTCCCGTGCACGGTCCATGATATCCGTCCGGAGCATCGCTCTTCCTTCTTTGGCTCCAACACTCTCTTCCCTGCGGTCTTGGCGTCCCCGGCGGTCGGCTTTGTTAGCGGCTCTGCGAACCCCCAGCCATCCTCTGAAATGCCCGGCTCAGGGCCGGGGCGACGGTTACGACCTTGGCCGAAGCCGCAGCGTAGAACGCCGTCCGGGCCTTCTCGAACTCAAGCTTTGCTTCCTCAAGCTCCGCGCCGGCCTGCGGGATCGTTCCCACCTCGGGCAATGCGGGCGGGGCGAACCCGGCGATCGGCTCCAGCAACATCTCGTTGACCAACTCCCGTCGCATCGTCTCGAGACGCACGAGCCTCTTGCGGGCGGCCGCGGCGCTGTCCTCAAGCTCCCGCGACGCTTGGGCGTCTGCGGCCGATCCATAGAACTCGATGGCCCGCTGCTCCAGGTCCATGGCGAACTTCAAGATCGCGCCGAACTTGTTCAGTCTCATCCTACAGCCACCTCTGGACGACGATCTTGCGGTCAGTGAAGAACTGGACCACGTCGCTCCCCTGGCCGTGCAGGTCGCCGAAGAACGACTCCTTGCGTCCGCCGAACGGGAAGAAGGCCATCGGCGCAACGATGCCCACGTTGATGCCGATGTTCCCGCAGTCCACGCGGTAGCCGTACTCGCGGGCCGTCCCGCCGCTGCTGGTGTAGATCGTGGACGCGTTGCCGTACCGGCTGGCATTCACCGTCTCAATCGCCTCGTCCAGATCCTTTACGCGGACGATGGCCAGTACCGGACCGAAGATTTCCTCCTGGGCGATCCTCATTCCGGGGCCGACCTCGTCGAAGATCACCGGGCCGATGAAGAAACCGTTCGGGCACTCGCCCACCCTCACGTCGCGGCCGTCGAGGACGAGTTTCGCCCCTTCCGCCAGCCCGGTTTCGATCCACTTCAGGACGTTTGCTTTCTTCTCCGCGGTCGCGAGCGGCCCGACGTCCACGCCCTCGTCCAGTCCGTTGCCCACCGTCAGTTGCGAGGCCGCCTCGACGAGGCGCGCCTTCAGGTCCTGATAGACATCGCCCACAGCGAGGACCACGCTGCCGGACAGGCATCGCTGACCCGTGCACCCGTACGCCGAGGTCATCATGTTGGGAATGGCCTTGTCCAGGTTCGCGTCGGGCATGACGGTCAGGAAGTTCTTGGCCCCACCCTGCGCCTGGACCCGCTGCCCGGTCTCCGAACACGTCTTATAAACGATCCGCGCCACCTTCGAAGAGCCCACGAAAGAGGTCCCCTTGATGTCGGGGCTCGTTGTCAGGACGGTGGCCGCCTCCTCGCCCCCGTTTACCAGGTTCACGACGCCGGGCGGGAGGTCGAGTTCGTCGAGGATCTCAAAGGTCCTCGTCATGCTCAGCGGGACGAGGGGGGAGGGTTTGATGATGTAGGTGTTGCCGGTCGCAAGGGCGAACGGCAGGAACCAGTACGGTACCATGGCGGGGAAGTTGAAGGGCGCCAGACAGGCGAATGCCCCCAGCGGCTGGATAACGGCGTGCTCGTCGATGCCGGGCGCGATGTCCTCGGAGTTGTAGCCCTGCATCAGGGACGGAATCCCGGCGGCCACTTCGGTCATTTGAATGGCCCGGCGAATCTCGCCGCGAGATTCGTCGAGGTTCTTGCCGTGCTCCAGGGTGATGGTGCGGGCCAGGGCCTCGAACTCCTCCTCCAGCCGGGTCCGCAGGCGAAACAGGTAGGCCACCCGGTTCACCGCAGGCGTCTGACGCCACTCCTCGAAGGCCCC
>CAZXDF010000292.1:0-13095 GCA_964639345.1 uncultured candidatus Brocadiaceae bacterium
CCGGGCGGCCTGCACGAGGTCAAGGCGCCGGAGAGTCCCGCCGACTGGCTCCCGCCCGTGTGCCGGGGACTGGCCGAGGGTCAGGTCTCGGGGGTCATCGAGACCCCTGGCGGCTACGGGATCGCCAGGCTTGAGAAGGTGACCCCGGGCGGCGTGCCCTCGTTCGTGGAGGCGCAGCGGCAGATTCGAGAGATATTGCGCCGGCAGAAAGCCGAGGCGCGCCGCAAGCAGGTTCTGGTGGATCTGCGGCGGAAGGTGCCCGTGGAATACTTCCCTCCCGGGCGAAGGATCGCGGGCCCACGCCGAAGGGGGGAGTGAGAAGGCCGTGCGAGGCGGCTTGGCATGTCATGGCAAATGCGGATAGAATGGGGGGACGATGGAGGGGAATGCATCCCCTGTTTTCCTCAAGCACGACGAAGGCGCGAATCAATGAACCACGGAGGCGATGCAGGGGCGAGGCTCAGGGGCCTCGCCGAGGAAGAGGGAAAGAGCGAGAAGGAGCGGGAGAAGCTCTCGCTGGGGGAGAGGCTGCTGAACTCGCGCGCGATTCTGCTGGCCGAGCAGATCACGAAGGAGGTGGCGGAGCGCGTGACGACGAAGCTGCTGCTGATGGACCAGGAGAACCAGACCGAACCGATCACGCTGTACATCAACTCGCCCGGTGGTGACGTGGATGCCGGGTACGGCATCTTCGACATGGCCCACTTCGTCACTGCGCCCGTGCGCTGCATCAGCGCCGGCCTCACGGCCAGCGCGGCGATCATCGTGCTGCTGGCCGCGCCGAAAGAGCTGCGCTTGAGCCTGCCGAACTCCCGGTTCCTGATGCATCAGCCCTCCACAGGCGTGCGGGGGAGCACGGCGGACATACAGATCGAGGCCACCGAGATCCTGAAGATGCGCCAGCGCATCAACGAGCTTATCGCCGACGAGACGGGCCAGAAAGTGGAGAAGGTCGAGAAGGACACCCGTAGGAACTACTGGATCAACGCCGAAGAGGCCCGGGAGTACGGCCTGATCAGCCGCATCGTAAGTTCCAAGTCGGAGCTGGACGGCCGATCCAAGTGAGCCGGGGCGGGCCGCAAGAGCGCCTCCGCACGCCCGCGCAGCCGCCGCCTGTGCCGTCTCGATCGTACAAGCGCCCCTTTGAGTTCGAGAAGGAGTCAGACATGATGCGCCGAAGAGCAGTGCTTGCTGGCATGGTGGCAATGATGGCCCTGGGCTGGGCACTTGGTGCCGTTGCGCAGGATGTAGGCAAGGAAGTCCCGACCGAGAAGACGGCCGAGCAGATCGCGATGGAAGAGGCCGAGAAGGCGGGCAAGAAGGCCAATGAGCTCTATGAAACGGGCAAGATTGAAGAAGCCATCGATCTGTTGTGGCGCACGGCCGGCGAACTGCCCCCGGGAAGGTCGGCAGACGAGTTGCGGAACTACGCCCTGATGATGCGCCTGCAGAAGTTCCTGGAGGACGGCAAGAACCAGGGAACCGTCGAGAAGGCCATAGCCGAAACGACTGAGCTCCGCACCACTGCGCCGAAGGAATGGGCGTTGCAGGACGCCGGCTCACTGTACTTGCTCGTGGGGAACTACGACCGGGCCAAGAAGGTGTTCCTGAAGATCCTCAAGGAGTACCCCGCTCTGAAAAAGGAGGAGCTGGCCGAGTTCCGCAAGGAACTTGAAGAACAATATGGTCCGCTGCCCGATGGCATTGACGTTGAGCAGTTTCACCCGCGCTCGATGCTCAGGAAGCAGGCCAAGCTCAACCTTGACCAGCTTGCGCTGATCGGCAAGCCGGCGCCCGCCTTCGAGCTGACCACCCTGGACGGGCAGAAGGTCTCCCCATCCACCTACAAGGGCACGATCCTGCTGCTGGACTTCTGGGCCACCTGGTGCGACCCGTGCCTGGAAGAACTGCCCAGGCTCAAGAAGGTCTATGCCGAGCACAGCGGCCGGGGCTTCGATATCCTGGGGCTGAGCTCCGACAAGAAGAAGAAGACGCTGGCGGACTTCATCAAGGACGAGAAGATGACCTGGAAGCAGGTCTTTCTGGGGCAAGACAGTCTGAAACTCTTCGAGACGTACAAGACCGGCGGCTCCATCCCGTCGAGCTACCTGATCGACCGCCTGGGAGTTGTGCGTGCCATCCAATTGCGCGGCGCGGTCCTGGAGTTGAAGCTCAAAGCCCTGCTGAAGGCCGAGAAGGCTGAGAAGGCCGAGTAGCCCGACTCGCGCGCGCGCCGGTGCAATCCATGGGGGCGGGGTTTTCCGGCCCGGCCGACATGCGCACGCCGCAGGCCCATGAGAACGAGCATGAAGCAGCTTGACCTGCGGCGCAACCTCACCGTGCTCACGTGGGTCAGCGCCTTCTACGGGTTGGCCTTCGGTATCTACGACCTTGCCCTGCCCCTGCACCTGCACAGCAGGGGCTTTACCGGCATGACCGGAAGCCTGGTGTATGCCGTCCCCATTCTTGTGTGCATAGTCGTGCGGCTTTGGGTGGGTCCCCTGAGCGACCGGCTCGGGCGGAAGCTCTTCTACGGGCTCGCGCTGCTGGGCAACGCCCTGAGCAGCCTGCTCACGCCGTTCCTGCCCTGGGTGGCGGGGCAGGTCGCGCTGCGGAGCCTCCGCGACGCCTCGGTGGCCGTGCGGGACACCGTCCACTCGATCGTCCTCTACGAGACGGCGAAGCGCCGCTTCATCGGCGTGCTCGGACGAATAGGGGGCGTGCAGATCCTCTCCCAGTGTCTTGGCTTTCTCATCGTCGGCTACGGCCTTACGTGGCTCGTGCCGCGCGCCGCGGGTGGGGAAACGGGAAAGGAGGGCTACGGCCCCGTGCTGGTCTTGAGCGGCGTGATGCTGCTGGGCGTAACGGCGCTGTTCGCCCGCGGGTTCAAAGAGCAGGTTTCGGCCGGCGGCGGCAGCGGGGATTCCTCCTTCCTCGGCGATCTGCTCCGCCTGCGCCTGGACAACCGCCTCTACGTCATGATGCTCTCGATCCTCATTTTCAACCTCGGCTTCGCGGCGTGTCACACCTACATCATGTTCGTGTTCTGGCCGGACAAGTTCGCCGTGACTCGCGCCGGCATGGGCTGGATCATGTTCGCGCACCGCCTGCTCCTCGCCCTGCCGATGCTGGCGGTGGGACGCATAGTGCGGGGCCCGCTGCACCGTCACCGTCGGCTTCTCATGATAGTCTCCCTGCTTCTCCAGTCCGCCACCATTGTCGCGGCGGGCGTGATCCCCCTGTTCTGGCTTGCGCTGGGCATCTGGCTGCTTCATGACCTGCTCGGCGCCGGGGTCTGGTTCCCTATCCGTAGCGAGCTGCTCCAGCGCTACTGCCGGGGCCACGTGCGCGGGGCCGACACCTCCAAGGCGCTTGCCCTTGCCCAGGTGGGCTCGCTCGCGGGCGTGCTGCTGGCCGGATGGTGCTACATGCCGCGCACGGGGAACCTGGTGAGGGGACTGTTCGGCATGGCCGCCCAGGCGCGCCAGGTTTACGGGCTGGCCTTCGTCGTCGGGGGCATCATCATGGCCCTCTCCGTGCTTCCGCTCTTGCTCCTGCTCGTGATCGACCCGGAAGAGCGCGGCGAGGCCGCCGCCGGCGCGGACGCCTGATCAGGGCAGGTCTGCTACGGCCCGTCCGCGCGCCGGCCGCCCGAAGGCCCCCAGCTCCTGGCGAAGCTGCCCGTAGAGCTCGCCGGTCCACGGGGGATTGGAGGGGTGAGTCAGGGCGGGGCGCGCGCCGCGGATGTCGTTCGGGGCGATGAGCACCTTGACCTCCGTGGGCCACATGCGCGCGACGAGGCAGAACAACTCCTCAATGGCCTCGTCACCCATGGCCAGGCACCCGATGCTGACCGCGTTTCCGTGGATGAAGATGTCGCTGCCCGGCTGCGCGCGGCCATCTCGGCGGGCCCTCGCCCAATCGTACTTGTTGGGGTAGTTGAGCTTCATGGAGAGGTGGTAGCTGCTGTTGGGGTTGAGGCCGGCGACGCGATAGACGCCCTCCGGCACCTGGCGGTCGCCTTCGCGGAGCTTCGGGCCGGCGTGTCCGCTTGCGGCCAGGACGGGGTAGGAGCGGACGAAGGCCCATCCGTCGCCCTTGCGCGCCCAGAGCTCGAGCATCCGCTCCTCCTTGAACGCCAGCAATGCCACGCGATCGGGCGGATAAGGGACGCCCGCCCGCTCGAAAGACGCTGCGAGCGGCGCTTCGGCCTGCGGCCCGGAATCCGACAGCACTGCCTCGACCGTTCGCCGGCCCCTGAGCCGCACCCAGACCGGATGCCAGAGCGGGCGCCCGAATCGATACGCCAGCGCCGCGCCCGCTGCACATGCCAGCAGAAGGACGATTGCGATGAACCGCCGCTTGCCCATGCCGCTTCCCTCCTGATCCTCACCCCGACCGCTTCCCCATGATACGAAGACGGTCGCCCCAGCCGCCATCCCCACGGGCCGACGGTCGAGGCCGTTCCCTTGGAAACGCCTGAAGGCCCCGCTATAATCGGTTTCCTGCCGCAATGATAGGCATTTTCCACTGCTGGAATGCGGAGCCGAACTGCCATGAGCGCCACGCCATACGAACCGAAAAAGATCGAGGCTCGCTGGCGGGACTACTGGGAGGAGCATCACCTCTTCCGCGCCGAGGACGACGATCCGCGGCCGAAGTTCTACTGCCTGGTGATGTTCCCCTATCCCTCGGGCACCCTCCACGTCGGCCACGCCCGCAACTACATCATCGGCGACGTGGTGGCGCGCTACAAGATGATGCGCGGCCACAACGTCCTCGCGCCCATGGGCTGGGACGCCTTCGGCCTGCCGACCGAGAACGCCTCGCGCAAAAGGGGCATCCACCCGCGCCTTTTTGCCGACCGCAACATAGCCACGATGACGCATCAGTTGAAGTCGCTGGGCGTCGGCTACGACTGGGACCGCGAAGTGGACACCAGCTCCCCGGAATACTACAAGTGGACTCAGTGGGTGTTTCTGAAGGTCTACGAGGCGGGGTTGGCCTACCGGCAGGATGCGCCCGTGAACTGGTGTCCGAGCTGCGAGACGGGGCTGGCCAACGAAGAGGTGATCAACGACCGGTGCGAGCGCTGCGACGCCCACGTGACCACCAAGGACCTGCAGCAATGGCTGTTCAAGATCACTGACTACGCCGAGCCGCTGCTGGATGACCTGAAGCTCCTGGAGCGCTGGCCCGAACGCGTCCGGCTGATGCAGGCGAACTGGATCGGCCGCAGCGAGGGCGCCCTCATCAACTTCCGCCTCGACGCCGGTGCAACCGATCCAGGTGGGGCTCAGCAAGCGGGGGCTGCCGCCACCGACCAGATCATCCCCTGCTTCACCACGCGGCCGGACACGCTCTGGGGCGTTACGTTCATGAGCCTCGCCCCCGAACACCCCATCATTCCCGACCTCGTGGCCGGCACGGAGCAGGAGGATGACGTGCTGGACTTCGTGGCCGAGGCCAGGCGACAGAGCTCCCTGGCGCGCGCTAGCGACACGGTCGAGAAGGAAGGGATCTGGACGGGCCGCTACGTCATCAACCCGGTCAACGGGGAGCGCGTGCCGCTGTGGGTGGCCAACTACGCACTGATGGAGTACGGCACGGGCGCGGTGATGGCCGTGCCGGCGCACGACCAGCGGGACTTCGAGTTCGCAAGGGACTACGACCTGCCCATCCGTGTCGTCATCCAGCCCGAGGATGAAACGCTCACGCCCGAGGCCATGGACGAGGCCTACGTGGACGACGGCGTGATGGTGCGCAGCGGCCCCTTCGACGGCGTGAACAACCGGAAGGGCATCCACGGCGTAATCGAGTACCTGGTCGCCAACGGCATGGGCGAGGCGGAGGTCAACTACCGCCTGCGGGACTGGCTCATCAGCCGCCAGCGCTACTGGGGAGCGCCGATCCCCGTCGTCCACTGCGACGCGTGCGGCATTGTGCCGGTGCCGGAGGAAGAGCTGCCGGTGATGCTGCCGGAGGAGGTGGACTTCACAGCGCGCGGCGAGAGCCCGCTGGCCTCCGTCGAGGAGTTCGTCCGCACCACCTGCCCTGAGTGCGGCGCGGGGGCGCGGCGCGATACGGACACCATCGCGCAGTGGCTCTGCTCGTGCTGGTACTTCCTGCGCTACACGAGCCCGCGCCTGGAGTCGATGCCGTTCGACCGCGCGCTGGTGGACCGCTGGCTGCCCGTGGACCAGTACATCGGCGGCGTGGAGCACGCGGTGCTGCACCTGCTCTACTCGCGCTTCATCGTCAAGGTGCTGCACGAGCGGGGCCTTGTCGGCTTCCGCGAGCCGTTCACGGCCCTGTTCACGCAGGGCATGATCTGCAAGATGAGCTACCTGTGCGACCGGTGCCTGCACATCGTGACCGACGATCCGGCGGTGACGGAGCCGTGCGAGTGCGACGTGGGGGCGGGCGCGAAGGAGAGGACCGAGAAGGGCATCGAGGTCACGGCGCGGCTTGAGAAGATGAGCAAGTCGAAGGGCAACGTGGTGGCTTTTGACAGGGTCGTCGAGCGCTTCGGCGCCGACACGCTGCGCATGTACGAGCTGGCCATCGGGCCGCCCGAGAAAGACGCGGAGTGGCAGGAAGGCGGGATCGTCGGCTACCACCGGTTCCTGAACCGGCTCTGGGACAGGATCGTGGCGCACGGGGACGACTTCGCCCGAATCGAACGCCGGCCGGTGGACCTCGATGACCTCAGCGGCGGCGCCCGCCGCATCTTCCGGCTCACGCACGCCACCATCAGGAAGGTCACCGCGGACATCGAGGAGCGCTGGCATTTCAACACGGCCGTCGCTGCGATCATGGAGCTTCTGAACGCGCTCGCAGAACTCGAGCTGCCCGTGAGCTACACGGGTGGAGAGAGCGGGGAAGAGCTGCGCGCGTTCGAGGTTTTCCGCTTCGCTTCGGAGTCGATGGTGCTCCTGCTCTCGCCCTTCGTGCCGCACATCTGCGAGGAGCTCTGGGTCCGCATGGGGAACCGGCCGAGCATCCTGGAGCAGGGTTGGCCGGAGTGGGACGAGGAAGCCGCCCGGGCCGAGGAGGTTGAGATGCCGGTCCAGGTGAACGGGAAGGTGCGCGGGCGGGTGGTGGTGGAGCGGGACGCCGACGAGGAGGCCGTGCGCGAGCAGGCCCTCGCCCTCGACGCCGTCCGCCGCCACACCGAGGGCAAGAGCATCACCAAGTTCATCGTCGTGCCCAACCGCATCGTGACTATCGTAGCCAAGTGATGACGAATCAGGCCCGCGTGGCTGGCGGAGAACCAAGACAGGCCGCGCCGGGAGCATCCGTGTATTCGCCATTCCGGCTTCGGATTTCGTCATTTTCTTTTGCGCTGGCTGTACTTGACGGATGGCTCCGCACCGCCTATGATCCCCCGTCCGTGAGGCGGGAACGGTTCCGATTTCTGGAGACACGGCTTTGGCAACGAAGCGCAAGACGGCGAAACGCAAGACCACGAAGCGAAATATAGCACCCATCCGGGCCATCGACGGGACGGTGGAGCACGTGGACTTCGACGGCCTGCCCATGCACGACTCCGCCTGGGGACTGTGCACGGGCGCCGACGGGATGATCTACCCCGTGGCCTGCGGCGAGGGGATCGGGGGGCTGACCGCGTTCATCCTGCGCTACGACCCGGTGAAGCGGCGCACCGAATACCTCGCCGAGACCGGACCTGCCCTCGGCGAGCCGGGGAACGACGGTCATGCCACGCAGTCGAAGATCCACTACTGCATCCTGCCCGGCTCGGACGGGCTGCTCTACTGCTCCACGCACGCATCCGGCCCCCCGTGCGGCCACCCGTCCTGGTCGCCGTGGGCGACGTGGGCCGACCCCAACGTGCGGTTCCCCGGCGCGCACATCTTCACGTGCGATCCGGCCACGGGCGCGGTCGACGATTTCGGCATCGGGCCCCTGCGCGAGGGAAGCCGGTGCCTGGCCCTGGACGAGAAGCGGCGCAAACTCTACGGCATCACCTGGCCCCGCAACCACGCCTACGTCTACTACCTCGAAGAGCGGCGCTACGTGGACCTGGGCCGGATCGGCGAGATCAACCCGCAGGCCATCTGGCTCGACCGCGACGGCAACGCCTACACGACCGACGACTACGGGCGCTTCCTGCGCATCGACGGCGCGACCGACGAGATCGTGGCCCTCAAGACCCAGTGCCCCCACCGCCCGCACCGTCGCGGGTGGCACAACGTGCCCTATGACGTGGTGCCGGCGCCGGACTGGAGTTGCGTTTACGGGTGCGATTGGGGATATGAGTCCGGCCTGTGGCGCTTCGATCCCTACGACGGCCCCGACGGGCGCGTCGATGACCTCGGGCAGGCGCTCGGGCTGCCGGGGATGAGGCAGGACCTCCGCATGGAGTACTTCAACGTGCGCGGTCTGGTCTTCGGCGCCGACGGGAAGCTCTACTTCACCATGCGCGCCCCGCACGAGGACAGGACGCCCATCCACCTGGCGCGCCTGGACGTGGAGACGCTCCAGCGCGAGGTGGTCGCCATACTGGAGTTCGACGACTACGAGCCCTACGTCCACGCCGGCGCCACGCCGGACTTCTACGGCAACCTCTACTTCGCAGAGGCCGCGCACTCGCCCACGGGCATGACCGTCTACCGGCCGGACTGGGTCGATTACGACAAGCAGGTGTTCTCCTGGAAAGACATAAAACAGTGGGGTTAGAAATGGACCTGAGAAAGGAACTCCGGGGCCGAAAGTGGCCCGTGAGGCCGACCGACGCGAAGTTCTCGTTCAACTTCTTCGTCCGCGAGGGACGCATCTTCTCGCGCGCCCTCCTGATGCACCAGGACCTTTCCGAGCCCATCCCGCCCGGCGAGTGCGCGATCACCTCGCTGGCGACCGCCCCGGACGGCAAGGTCCACGGGGCGACATCGGGCGCCCGGGCGCACCTCTTCTGCTACACCGGCGAGGGACAGATCGACGGCGTGACCGACCTGGGCCCGATTCCCGGCGCGCGAGCGGTGCGGCGCTCGCTGGTGGTGGACTCCGAGGGCACCGTCCTGGGCGGCGTATCGGAGCCGGCCGACGGCGTGAAGGAAGGGAGGCTGTTCCGCTGCCCGAAGCGCAACCTGCCGCCCCCGCCGACGACGGAGGAGAGGCGGCGCAGGAACGCCCTTAACACGCCGCGCACGCTGGAGATCGAAATGCTTTCCGCGCCGGTCGCCGGGGAGTGCATCGCCGCCATGGCCATCGACCGGGAGCGCGGCCTCGCCTATGGGATCAGCAGCCGCAGCGCGACCCTGTTCAGCACGGATATGGCCGGTAAAGTATCCGTGAAAGGCCGCGTAACGGAGGATCGGAACTACTCGCACTGCCTGGTGCTCGACCGGCGCGGCAACGTCTACGGGGCCGGCCCGCTCGGGCAGCTATTCCGCTTCGACCCCGAGACGGACGAGACCCAGACGCTGCCAATTTCGCTCCCCACGGTGGCCGGGCGGGAGTTCTACAACCGGCTCGACTCGGCGGCGCTCGACCCCGCGGGCGGCCTGATTTACGGGGGCGGGTCCGCCGACGGCGTGATCTTCGTCTTCGATCCGCAGGAGATGACCATCCGCTCCCTGGGCAAGGTGACCGCCGAGCCGCGCTGCCGCGCCATCACGGTGGGCGTGGACGGGCGCGTCTACGGGGTGGCGGGCGAGCCGGACGGCATGGGACACCTCTTCTGCTACGACCCGGCGGCGCACGAGTTGCGCGACCTCGGGACCCCGGCGACGGCTTCGGAGCGGGTGTGGCACGGCTACGAGTTCGACGCCGCCTGCACCGGCCCGAACGGCGAGATATACCTGGGCGAGAGCGACAGGATCAGCCACCTCTTCATCTACTTCCCTCCCATCCGCCCTGCAAGACCGGCGCCGGCCGAATGACCGATGCCCGGGACGCATCGTGCTCGTGCTGCAGGCCTCAGGACAGAACTTGACAGGATAACAGGATCAACAGGATCAGCGCCTACGGCACAAGGCGGGAAGGACCGGCGCCGGGCGAATGACCGATGGCCAAGCCCCCGCGCAACAGTGCCCTTCTCAGATTAGCCATGTGTCGCTGGCCACACCATGCCGCTCGCCTGAAACTGTGTCACTTCGTCTCGATTTCGGTATCCACCGTGGTCGCGGCTTCATTCTCGATCTGAGCCAGGGCATCTCTCAACAGGTCTTCAAGGTCTACTTCGTCAAAGAATTCCTCCAGCATCCTGGGCGCACGTTCCGCCCATTGCTGCAACTCCCTTGTGTCGACATACCCTTTCCCCGGGTGCGTCGCATCAAGCGCTACCTTTTCAACAACCTCCTCTACGTGTTGCAGCCTCTCGTTGGCCTTCTCGACTTCGACCGTGAGCCGGTAAAGGTAAGCAAGATTGATAACGAACAAGACCAGGATCAAGACGTTCGTTGTGGCTTGGAACTTACTCATTCGGAGCCTCCCCTTTCCTTTTTCTCCAGATCCCTGTTGCCACGCTTCGCCTGAAGCGCGGATGCCGACGCCCGAAGGAACCATGTATCAGCGCATCTCTAGGCGCATTGAACCGACACTTTCCGTCCGGCGCCACGCCAACAGGAATCACCCCGCATCGTATGAATCATAGGAGCGGCGTGCCCATTTGTCAAGACTGCCGTTCCGTTGTACAAGGCAAGAAGTGGAGCTCAGAGCCGTCGCAAGCCAGGAACGCGACAACCCGAGGAGGGACCTGTTCGGTGAGGCCTTCCTTATCCAGTCCCGGGAAAGCATAGTGGGCGCGGTTGGTCGGTAATAAAGCGCGGGGGCCTGCCAATGCCGCCTCAGGCGAGCGGCACGTCGCCCCTGAGCACTCCCAGCGCCCTCTCAAGGCGTTTGCGGGCGGAAATGTCGCGAACATGCCGCGCGCACCGGTTACCTCGCCGGTGCTCGGCTCGACCGAGGCCGTAAGGTTCAGCTCGCCGTAGAAGACGGTGCCGTCCGGACGGCGCAGCGGCACTTCCTCGCGCCCGACGCTCTGCCCGGTGGCGATCACCCGCTGAAACATCTCCCGCCACCCATCCCGCGCGTCCGGATCGACCAGGTCCTCGAACGGCCGCCCCACGACCTCCGAGGACCTGCGCCCACACACGCCTTCGGCCGCCGAGTTCACGAACGTCACCGTCCCGGCCGGCTCCAGCTCGAACACCATGTCATCGGCAAGGTCGGCCATCTTCCCCAGCACGTCGGAGCCGCCCCTGGCCTCCTGGCTGCGTAGGTCCGTGAGGTCGCGCCCCAGGCCGGCAACGCCGACGATCTTGTCTGCAACGCGGACAGGCGCGAGCCGGTAGGCATACCATCGCCCTTCGCGCTGCTCCTCGGTGGTGTGCGGCTCGTCCCGGTCCAGCACCAGTCGGATGTCGGCCCCATGCTTCTCGGCCTCGGGGCCGGGCCGAACCTCGGCTTCGGTGCGCCCGATGAGATCTTCTGCACTCAGGCCGAGGGAGGCAGCGAAGGGTGCATTTGCGTAGAGAAACCGCATGGCGTCGTCGACAAAGAAGATCTGCTCGTCGACCTGATCCAACGCCTGGCCCAAGCGAGCTCCAGGCGGCAGGCCGGCGGCCGACTGGGTCGAAATGTCTTCCAGCTCGCAGACGTACTGCGCCTCGTCTTCATCGGCCACGGGGTAAACCCTTACCCGGAACCGCTTCCCCATGTTGGGTTCGTCCCTCTCGACGCTGACGAGTTCGCCCGCGGCGAAGGCCTCCGCCAGGGGGAAGAACGGTCAGTCGCCCGGCGCCGCACGGAACAGCTCCTCGCAGCGCCGGCCGGAAAGGCGGTCGCGCGCCTCGTGCAGGAGCGCCACAGCGGCCAGGTTCACGTCCAGGACCTCACCGTCCTGGCCGAGCAGAAGGGCGGGGTGATCGAGCGCCTCGAAGTACTTGCGCCACCCGTGTGCGGGGGCGCTCATTTCGCTCAGGAGCCTCTCCTGTAGGGCGAAGCTCTGTTTGAAGCGCTGCTCGATGACGCTGGGGAAGATGCGCGCGTACCCGGACGCTTTCACCATGCAGTAGTCCGCGCCGGCGCGGATGGCGTCGGTAGCCATCTCCTCGCTCCAGGCCGAGGTGAGGACGATGACGGGCACGTGGGGCTGCTTGAGCTTGAGGAAATCCAGCAACTCCTTGGCGTCGCGCGGCGAGGTGTTCCAGTCCATGATGGCCACGTCGAAGATGCCCATCGCCACGATGGTGCGGCTGGCCGTTTCGGCGAACGGGCTGTGCACTATCTCGACGTTCTCAACCTCTTCGTCAAGGGCCTCGGTGATCGCCTGGCGATCGGGCCCTTTGTCCTCGATGAGCATTATGCGGACGCGCTTGCCAAGGTTGATCTTGTGGACGGTCGACGGCTCCTGGGCGACGGGGGCGGGCGCCGGAGGCGCTTTCGGCGAAGGCTCCTTGACGGCCGCCGGCGAAGCCTGCGCATCGGCCGTCCTGGCCTTCTTGGCCTCCCAGGCCGCCAGCTTCTCCAGGGTCTCCTTGGCCTTGGGATGGCCCAGGCGCAGGGCCTCCTCGAGGGCTTCCCGGCCCTCACTCAGCTTGCCCGCACGGGCAAAACACACGCCCGCCCCGAACCAGCCCCGAGGGTCCTCCTCGGCTTCGGCCATGACCTCCAGGAATCTCTCGGCGGCCTCCTCGTACTGTCCCTGCTGGGCCAAACGGGTTCCGGCCCGGAGCGTTTGCGCGACGTCGTCCATGGTCTTCCCCCCCCCTTCGGCTCGACAAACACGGGTGCCCCAAGATAATACACTAGCTTACCGCAAGTAACGGGCCGTGGTCCAGTCCGGAACTGCGCTGTTCTGCCCGAGGCGTGGCGCTACGGCAGGGACTCGTCCCCTGCGAGCGCCTCGTCCCCTGCAAGCACCATGTCGTCGCCGTCGAAGGGAGGCGAATAGACGAGAAGGGCCATGAAATCGACTTCGCCCCCGTGCGGAACGATCCTGTAGTTGTGCAGCCGAGGCACCACGATGCACGCCGGGGCCTCCATGACGCTCCGCTCTTCCTCGATCTCCACGATGGCGCTGCCGGCCACACACACGATCGTCAGGTCATGCTCCCCGTGGTGTCGCTCCTG
>CAZXDF010000293.1:0-16623 GCA_964639345.1 uncultured candidatus Brocadiaceae bacterium
CCAAAGAGACGCTACAGACGCGGGACAGAACACAACGGCTCTGACAGGATCACAGGATGGCCGGGATAAGCAACCGACTCTTGCCTGTCCCTTCCGCGTCTTCCGTGTTCTCCGTGGTCAAGGCCTTTCTCCTTCAACGACTGACGACGGAGCCCACGGAATGCACGGAAAAGCACGGGAACATACGGGCAGAAGAGAAGAAGGAGTCCAGGACCCTTTCGACCTTCTGACTCTTTGACTCTTCGACCCATTGGGTCTTCCGTGTCTTCCTTGGTCAACGCCTTTTTCCTTGCAACAACTCCTGAATCTGGTGCAGTTGGCCCGGCTCCAGGAAGAAGCCGGCACAGCGGCGGCACTGCACCAGCAGGATATCGCTGCCCTGCGGGAAGGGCCTTCGCAGGAGCGGCACTGCGCAGTCGGGGCACTGCAACTCCGTGTGCTCGGCGTTCAGCAGGGCGTACGGGTCGGACCGTTCGCTGATGGGCGCGTCGATCAACTCTCTAAGTTCGCCGTGATCGAGCCAGAGTCCCCGGCACTTCGGGCACATATCCACCCTGACGCCGGCGGCCAGTGGCTTCTCCTGCATTGACGCGCCGCACCCGGGACAACGGCGCTGGCGCAGACTGCTGAACTGTCGACGCATTGCATTCCTCGTTCCCCCGTGCCAAAACTCGATTATACCAGCCCCCCGCGGCATCCGGTCAAGTGCCCTCACGGCACCTGGGCCGCCCGCAGGCGAACAGTTCAAAGAGCTGAAAGCCTTCTTCCAGGAAGCACTTGACCTCATGCGGCTCGACGAGCTTGTCAAGGCGATAGAGAAGCAGACGGTCGCCCTCGCCCTCGGTCCAAAGGTCCGTCTTGGTCTCATAAAACGAGACAACCGCGTCAGCGAAGGCCTCCAACAAGGCCTCCCCGTCAGGTCCCTCAAGAACGTAGTTCTTCGAAAAGGTGGGATGCCCTTCGAAGACTATAGGCTGAACCCCGAGCAGTCTCACGGCGTAGTCCGCCAGGTCCGGAGGATGAAGGAAGAAAGATGGCAGATGCAGCATCTGTGACCGGAAGAGAATCACCGTCTCGACCATGGCATAGCAGTGATCGAAAATAGCTACTCTGATGCCCCTCGCTTCTCCGTGCAGCGCATTAGCGACCTCTCTTGACCCCCAACTCCCGCTGATGCGAAGGCCATCGAGCTGAGACAAGAAGGCACTGTCAGGCTTCCGCTCAAACGCGAAGCCAAGCTCCCTGGCAACGCGCGCCAGTCCGTCGATACGCTTCCTCACGCGGCGCCTTTGCCTCCGGTACAGGACGATCGCTGCGCTCAGGGCGGCTATCGCAATACCGACTGGCAGCAGAAGATAGACTTTCAGCAAGATTCATACTCCTCAACGTTCGCGGCCACGCATGGCATCCGGTCAAGTCCCCTCACGGCACCTTGGGCCGCCCGGACGCAAACAGTTCGAACACGCGGAAGCCGTCTTCCATGAAGCTCATGATCTCCGGCGGCTTGACCCTCTTGCGCGACCGATAGTAGACCAGGCAGGCGCCCGCCCCTTCGGTGCTCAGGCCCTGGACGCTCTCGTAGAAGGCCAGCACGGGCTCGTTGAACGCGGCGCGAATGGCCTCCTCGTCGGACCCTTTCAGCAGGTACTTCTTCGAGAAGGTCGGGTAGCGGGAGAAGTCGATGTCCTGGAAGCCGAGTAGGCTGCCGATCTTGTCGAAGACGTGCTCGGGCCGCAGGGAGAAGTCGGGCAGCTTCAGCATCTCCGACCAGAAGCATATGACCGTCTGGCTCCAGGTGTGCGAGTTCCTTCCGCCGCCCGTAGTGTATCTGTAATCGAAGATTCCCACCTCTATGCCCTTGGCATCCCCGTGCATTGCGTTGGTAATGCGCCTGGAGCGCCCCGTAGAGAACAGGTGAAAACCCCCGAGTCGCGACAGCATGGCGCCGGTATCCTTGGGGGAAAAGCTGAACCTCATCTGCTGCGCCAGGAGGCCCATGGCCTCGGTCCGTTTTCGCTCCAAGCGCACCGCCAGCACGACTCCGTCGACGGCGAGCCGGGCTATGAGTTCGAACACTGCTACGGGAATCCACGACATGCGCGCCTTCCCTTCCTCACCCAGATTCGATCGCCTCAAACCGGCAGCCGGAGACGAACTTCATGCGGCCTTTGCGCGCGAGTGCTCGTAGGCCCGAGCGCCCAGCGCGACCAGCACTCCGCAGACGAAACCCCCGATGTGCGCCCACCAGGCCACGCCCTGAATGCCGAGGCTTGCATAGATAAGCTGCAGGAGAATCCAGAAGCCGAAGTAGGCGTAGGCGGGCAATTCAAACCGCACCGGCCGGAAGTAGATCAACCACCGCAGCAGGAACCGGCTGTGCGGAAACAACACCATGTAAGCGCCCAGGACGCCGGATATCGCCCCGCTGGCGCCGAGGCAGGGCAGTTCCGGATGCCCTGTGCCGAAGATGTGCGCCACGGAAGCGACCAGCCCGCACAAGAGGTAGAGACCCAGAAACCCAAGCCAGCCGAGACGCCCCTCCACGTCGTCGCCGGTCACGAAGAGGAAGTACATGTTCCCGAGCAGATGGGCAACGCCGGCGTGCATGAACATGGCGGTGAGGAGTGTCTCAAGTCGCTCGCCCGCAACCACCTCCCGGGGCACCATCGCAAGCTCCTTCACGTAGTCGGCAAACCCGTAGATGTATGCGAGCACCAGCACCGTAACGTTGATCGCTATCAGGACCGTAACGATCGGCGAGAACAACTTCTGTTCCTGGTGCAGCTCGATCGGCAGACCGGTGATGTACTGAAACACGACCAGCGCGGCGGAGTCTTCGCTGACTTGCGGGGGCATCTTATAGGGTTCCCGCCGCCTGCGCCCGCGCCAACCCCTGTCCCGCAGGTATTTCCGGGCTGCCGAGTACTCGCCCTTGTCCAGGAACAGTCCCGAGCACCTCGGGCACTGGTCGATCATGACGCGCGAGTGCCTCACCAGCGGGCGCTCGTAGAGCGCGATCGCGCAGTCCGGGCAGGCGTAGCGCTGTTTCTTCGCCTCGCGAAGGACCTGGGCGCTCGCCCTGTCCTGGAACTTTGCGCCGGAAGCCTTTGCCAGCTCGCCGCGGTCGAACCACATGCCCTGGCACTTCATGCACAGGTCCACCTCGACGTTCTGGAGCTCCATCGGCCACATCGGCGCCCCGCACTTCGGGCAGTGGCGACGAGCTGCGCTGCTCGTTCTGCCTGCCATCTTTCTCCCCCGATACTGGTGCAACGGTACCCGGACACGACGGGCGCTATCCGTCCCCCGGCGTTTCGCCCGGCTCGTCCACAATCCCGCGCGCTCTTCTTATCGCGTCGAGGCGTTCTTTGAGCTGCTTCTCGTGGCCCTCTTCGGTCGGGCGGTAGTAGACGCGGGTGGTGGGGATGTAGTCCTGGTCCACCCAGTGGCCCTCGAAATCGTGCGCGTACTTGTAGCCCTTGCCGTGGCCGAGCCGCTCGGCGCCCCGGTAGCCGGTGCCCTTCAGGTCGTCCGGAACCGGGAGCGTGCGGCCTTCGCGCACGTCCTGGAGGGCGGCGTCCACGGCGAGGTATGCCGCGTTGCTCTTGGGCGCGCAGGCGATGTAGGTGACGGCCTCGGCCAGCGGGATGCGCGCCTCGGGCATCCCGACGAACTCCGCCGCCTGCTGCGCCGCCACGGCCAGCACGAGCGCGTTCGGGGCGGCGTTGCCCACGTCCTCGGCCGCGCAGATCACCACGCGCCGCGCGATGAAACGCGGGTCCTCCCCGCCCTCTAACATCTTCGCCATCCAGTAGAGCGCCGCGTCGGGGTCGCTCCCGCGCATGCTCTTGATGAACGCGCTTGCGGTGTCGTAGTGCTCGTCCTCGTCGCGGTCGTAGACGATGGCCTTGCGCTGGATGGAGTCCTCGGCGAGCGCCAGGTCGAAGTGCACGACGCCCCGTGCGTCCGGCTCGCTGCTCAGCACCCCCACCTCCAGCGCGTTCAGGGCGCGGCGCGCATCGCCGTCGCAGACCTTCACCAGGTGATCCAGCGCCTCCCCGTCCATCCGCACCTCCCGCTTCGCGAGCCCCGGCTCTGCGGGCCCCGGCTCTGCGAACCCCCGCTCCTCATCTGCAAGGGCGCGTTCAAGGAGGGTTCGGACGTCCTCGGGCGCGAGGGGCTTGAACTCGAAGATCTGGCTTCGGGACAGGAGCGGCGAGTTGATGACGAAGAACGGGTTGTGCGTGGTGGCGCCGATCAGGATGACAGTGCCGCTCTCCACGTCCGGCAGCAGCACGTCCTGCTGGGCGCGATTGAACCGGTGCAGCTCGTCCACAAATAGCACCGTCCGCTGCCCGGCCCCGCCCCCGCTGCCGGTGCGGCGCCTGCGGTCCGCGGCGCGCGCGATGATCTCGCGTATCTCCTTGACGTTGGAGGTGGTGGCGTTGACGGGGACGAAGGCGGCGCGGCTGTGGTGGGCGATCACGTAGGCCAGGCTGGTCTTGCCCGTGCCGGGCGGGCCGTAGAAGATGACCGAGGCGAGGCGATCGGCATCGATCATGCGCCGCAGAAGCCGGCCCTCGCCGCAGAAATGCTCCTGGCCCACCACCTCGTCCAGCGTGCGCGGCCTCATGCGGTGGGCCAGCGGCGCGGACGGATCGATCCGGCCCGTTTCCAGCTCGCCCTCTCCGAACAGCCCCATGTCGCCATCCCATCCGAGCGAATACCGGCGTTGATCCTGCCTCACAAGAGGCTACAGCACGCCCTCGCAGCCGTCAACGAACCGCCGGTGCCACAGCTCGAGCACGAACAGGTACCAGAGACGGTAGCCGTGGTCCCTGTGCCCCTCGGTGTGCTCGCGCACCATGCGCTCGACGGCCTCCGGCACGAAGTAGCCCCGCTCTCGGGAAGCGCGCGAAAGCAGGACGTCGCGGAGCAGCCCCTTCAGTTCGCCCCGAAACCACGCGGCGATCGGCACGCCGAAGCCCATCTTCCGCCGCGTCAGGATCGGGCGCGGCAGCATCTCGCCGAAGGCCTCCTTCAGTATGAACTTGCCGCTCAGTCCCAGCGCGCCCATGCGCAATTTGTAGCGCATCGGAATGCGGCCGGCGAGCTCCACGACCCTGTGGTCCAGGAAGGGCGAGCGCGCCTCGAGCCCGTGCGCCATGGAGGCGATGTCAACCTTCGTGAGCAGGTCGCACGGCAGGTAGGTCATCAGATCGACATACGTGGTGCGGTGGACGAAGTCGCCCGCGGGCAGCTCGCGGTAGTAGCCCGCGAGGAACTCGCCCGGGTCGTGGTCGCGCGTGGCCCGGCGAAAGGCGTCCGTGCACAGCTCGGCCTTCACGGCCGCGCCGAACATGCTCACCCACGCCAGGTAGCGCTCTTCGGGACTCCGGTGCAGGTCCGCCATGAGGCGCTGGAGCCGGCGCCGCAGCGTCTTGGCCTCCACGCTCACGGGCATGCGCTCCCAGACGGGCAGGGCGGCGATGCTGCGCAGCGCGCGCGGCATCCGGTCGAACACAGCCCCGAGGCGGGCCGCCACGTAGCGGGGATAGCCGGCGAAACACTCGTCGCCCGCGTCCCCGGTGAGCACCACGGTTACGTGGCGCCGCGCCACCTCGCTGATGGTGTAGGTGGGTATGGCCGAAGAATCGCCGAAGGGCTCGTCGTAGTGCCACACGAGCTTCGGCAGCACCTCCAGCGCGCGCGGCCTGACGGTCTCCTCGATGTGCGCGGTGCGGCAGTGACGCGCGACCATGCGGGCGTAGTGCGTCTCGTCGTACTTCGGGTCGTCGAACCCGATCGAGAAGGTGCGCACGGGCCGCGACCCGCCAGGGCGCCCCTGCGCCGCCCTGGCCATCAGGGCGACGGTGATGGACGAATCGAGCCCCCCGCTCAGGAAAGCCCCGAGCGGCACGTCGCTGATGAGGCGCATCCTTGTGGCCTGAGCGAGTTCCTCCCGCAGCTCATCCGTCAGCTCGCGCACCGACGCCGAGTGGTCGGGCGCGAACTCCGGCCGCCAGTACCTCCGCAGCCGCACGGCGCTACGTGCCGGGTCGTAGACCAGGGCGTGCGCCGGCGGAAGCTTGCGGACGGAGCGGAAGATGCACAGTGGGTGCGGCACGTACTGGTAGGTAAGGAAGTGGTCGACGGCCTCGGGGCTGACAGTGCGGTCGAAGCCGGGAATCTCGCACAGGGCCTTCAGCTCGCTGGCGAAGGCGAAGAGGCCGCGCGCCGGGTCGTGGAGGTAGTAAAGGGGTTTCTGCCCGAGGCGGTCGCGCGCGAGGGTGAGGAGCTTCTCGCGCTCATCCCAGATGGCGTAGGCGAACATGCCCCGCAGCTCGCGCTGCTCGTCCCCGCTTCGGCCCTCGTGCATGTGGACCAGGCATTCGGTGTCGCTGCGGGTGGCGAACGTGTGCCCGTCCTTCCGCAGGGCCTCGCGCAGGTCGGCGAAGTTGTATATCTCGCCGTTGAATACCGCCCAGATGGTTTCGTCCTCGTTGGGCATGGGCTGGTGGCCGCCGGCGAGGTCGATGATGCTCAGCCGCCTGTGGGCCAGCCCGACCAGCGGGCGAGCCGGCGTGGGAGGCCCGCCGGAGATGATCTTAAGCCCCTCGTCATCGGGCCCCCGATGCGCCAGGGAACGCGCCATGCGCGTGAGAATGGGGGACAGGCCCTGCGCGTCCGTCAGCCCGCTGTCGCGGCGGTTGGACCGCCCGGTCAGCACGATGCCGCATATTCCACACATGTCTTCCCGCTGCCCTCAGCGCACAGTTCAGGCGCTCTCACGGCCTGCACACAACGTCCTTGAACCATGCCTCGCACGTGCCTTCGCCGGCGACCTGCACGAACACGCGGAGGCGAAAATCGCCGAGCGACGGGGCGCCCCGTTTGCCCGGGCGATCCCATACCTGCTTTCCGTCCACGAGCGCCACAAGTCGATCCGCCCCGTACTCGTGGGCCAGCGTGAGCGTATGCCACCGCGTGCCTTCATCCCCCACGGCATCGGCCACCGAAATGCCGCCCGGCACCCTGAACTTGCGGAACACGTTGTAGCGCGAGCCATCGAACGACAGCCTGACCGTCCTGCCGCCGGCGTCGTAGATCTCGATGCCCGCCTCCGTGTCGCCCACCGCCGCCTCCGGCACTTTGGGCATCTTGAATGCCGCGCTCACCGTAAACCCGGCCGCCCGGATGGGGCGGATGGTCTCGCGGGCCGTCGTGCGCTGCACCGGTCCGCCTCCGACCTGGACGATGTTCAGGCTGCCGCCCTCGCCTACCTCTTGCCGGCCTCCCGGAGCCGTCTCCGTCTGCCACAGGCCACCGGCAAACCCGTTCTTCGCCAGCTCCCCTGCAAGCAGCGCCGCGTCCAGCGGCTCCCGTCGCAGCGCGTCTTCCACCTCTTCGAGTCTCCGCTTCGCCCTGTCAGCGAGGTCGCCGGGGTATCGCCTGATGACCAGCTCGTAGCGTCTGGCGGCCTCCGCGTTGTCTCCCTTGCCGCGATAGAAGTCGCCCAGCCGCAGGTGGAGTTTGCCGGACCGGTCCTTGAACTCCTCGTCGAGCGCGCCCTGTGCCTTCCACTCGGCCACCGCCTTCATGTACTGCTTGTAGGCGTCCGGCTCCGGCTCGCGCGCGGCCACCGCGTCACCCCAGGCGGTCAGAACCTGCACGACGATGTCTCTGGCCCGGCGTTTCTTCGCTTCATCCAGTCCCGCCGCGTCAAGTTGCTCCCTTGCGCCGTCGAGGACGCGAGGGTATTCGCGCCGCCGGATAAGCGTCTCAACCGAACCGATCCAGATCTGCCACCCGGCATCGCGATCGGCCTGCGCCCGCCTCTGCGCAATCAGCGCCGCAAGCTTCGCCACGGCCGGGGCGTCGGGCCAGAGCCGCTGCATCCTCTCACGGACGACTTCGGCCTCCTCGAACCTGTCGTCGTCGAGCATTCGAGCGCCCGCCTGGAGATCGGCCTGCGCAAGGGCGCCCCCCGCCCGGCCCAGGAGGTCCAGCCGGCGCTGGCGCTGGTCGCCCGCCAGCCCGCTCGCATCAACGCCCCGCAGGGCTGCGAAGGCCTGCCAGTGTCGGCCGGCCTTCAGGTCCGCATCGGCCTCGTCGAGGGCCTCGTCGGCGCTTCGGTCCGGCAGGGCGGAGAGGTCGATAGGGCGCAAGCTGGCCGGCGGCGCAGGAGCCTCCGGCCACAACAGGAAACTGCACAGAACGCCCGCCGCCACGACCGCCCCGGCCGCCAGCCACGCGGCCACTGGTATACCATCGCGAACCTCCTCGTCCTTCCCGGGCGGCTCCGTCGCCGGCACGGGCGGCATGTAGAAGATGGAGGCCGGGTTCGCCTCTTCCACCAGCGGCGCATCGCTCACCAGGTGCTGGCGCGTCAGCTCCAAGTCGCGCCCGAGCGTGTCCGAATCGTAGCGTTCCTCGCGGTCCTTCGCGAGCATCTTCGCCACGAGCTGGCTGATGAACGGCGGCACCTCCGGATTGACCTGGTGCACGGGGCGCGGTTCGGCGTGCAGGTTGCCCTTTAGGTACTCCTCGCTGGTGCTGGCGCGCAGGGGCGGCTGGCCGGACAGGAACTCATGGGCCACCACGCCGAGGCTGAAAATGTCGGCGCGGCCGTCTACGGGCCTGAGCTGGATCTGCTCCGGCGACAGATATTTCGGCGTCCCTGGGACGCGGCGCTTGCCGTATTCCTGCGTCACGTCCGTCTCGCTCACGTGCTTGGCGATGCCAAGATCGGTCACCTTCACGTGAATGGCGCCGTGCTCGTCCTGGTCCAGCAGAATGTTGCCCGGCTTCATGTCCCTGTGGACGATCCCCTGGTGATGAATCGCCTGGAGGGCGTTGGCTGCCTGGCGGAGGAGGTCGACCTTGTCTGTCAGGGAAAACCCGTCACCCTCGTGCATGCGCTGGAGGAGGCTGTTCTCGACGAGCTCCATCGTGTAATAGAAACAGTTCTCCGCCTCCCCCTCCCCGTAGAACCTGACAATATTGGGGTGCTGGACGCTCACGAGCATCCGCACCTCGCGGTCCCGCAGCCTGCGCATGACGTCCGAGGTGCGCTCGCCGGGCTCGAACACCTTCACGGCGACCACCCTGCCGGCCTCGTTGTCGGTGGCGCGATAAACGCTCGCCACACTTCCCTTGCCCATGTGCTCAAGAAGCGTGTACTTGCCCAGGTCTTGCGATATCATGTGGCTTCGTCCGTCGCGGGTTCGCGCCCGCGGGCCGTCCCGATCTCAAGGTATTCGGCTATGTTGGCGCCGGCGCACTCCTGTGGCAGGATGAGCCCTTCGGCGCTCGTAAGCAGCGTGGTGAGGCCCGGCCCATGTCCCGCCTGCGTGCAGCGGCTGTGCACCACCACGCCCACGCTCACCGCCCCGCCCTTGTAGATGCGCCCGTAGGTATGGTCGGCATCCAGCACCGCCACCACGTCGCCCAGTCGCAGGCTCCGAAGCCCATGCTTCTCCACCACCGCAGGGTCGAACAACTGAATGTCGTAGTCCCCGGTGAACACGTCCGCATGCCCGATGCCGCTGCCCATTATGGCGGCGGGAACCCGGTGCGTCACGGGCACGCGCACGCGGCCGTCCTCGAGGGAAAGCCCCATGGCTTCGAGCAGGTCAGGGTCCGTGTTCATCACGTGCACGTCGGGCGCGCCCAGGAGCCTGAGGCCCAGCCCGCGGGCCCGCACCTGCACCTTGTCGCCGATGGCGAGCCTCTCCAGGTCATCGCGCGCGAAATCCACCAGCACGTGCTCGATGCCGCCGTGTTTGCCGGTCACCGCGCCCCGCGCGCCCTTGGCGTCGCCGCTGACCACCACGGCGGTGTTGCCCACGCAGGCCAGCAGGTTCAGCGCCGTGTTGGCGTTCTCCTTCTCGGCCCTCACGCTCGCGCCGGGCTCCACGTGATCGGCCTCCCAGTCCAGGGCGCTGTCGCCGACGCGCACGTTGTACGTGATGGCCCCGGACCCCGGCAACGCCGCCGGCCGGCCGTCAGCGCCCACGCGCCAATGCTGGTCCTTGCGCCTCGTTGCAGGCGCCACCTCGCCGAGGACGGCCTGTTCCACTATGCGGTCACGATTCGTTTCTATCGTGCTCATTCCTGATCCTGCCTCGACTGACGGGTTCCCGTTCGCCTTTCGCCTTGCCTTTCACCGCTCACTAGCCGGGCTCGGACAGCGGCCGGTCCTGGATCTCGCTCATGGCGGCCTCCGCCTGGGCGGCGACGCCGGGCGTGCCGATCCGCTCGATAGCCTGCCGGTAAAGCGCGAGAGCACCCTCCCGGTCCCCCCGATCCAGCCGTCGAGCGGCCTCTTCTTTGACGCCCTTGAACACCGCCTGGGCGAGCAGTTCCGCACCGTCTCGCCTCTCCTCTACGATCTTGCGAAACCCCGGGGTCAACAACGCATCGAGCATACCCTCCGCGCGCCCGAACCCCGCGCGGTAGTTCCCCGCGGCCTCCTCCGCGCCCAGGGCCTTCATTTCGCGGTCGAACCACGCGCCTTCAACCTCCCGGTAGCGCTCTGCCGCGAGCTGTGGGGATTCGGGGGCGCCCTCGAATCCCTCCACCACGCCCTTCAGGGCAAGCAGCGCTTCCCGCTCTTGCCCCGGCCCGGCCTCTGCCACCGCGAGCGCGCTCGCAAGGGCCCCTTGGGCCTCTTGGGCGTAGGCATTCCGAAGTCCCCGCACCCTTCGCACACGGGCGTGGCCGATGGCCAGGGCGCCCGCCACAGCCACCACCGTCACCAGGGCCGTGCCGATCACGACGGCGGCCCCGAGGCGCCTGCGCCGATCGGAGGTTTTCGCTCCACCGGCTTCCTTACCCTCTTCCAGTCCCCGCGCCCTGACCTCCTCGATCAGGGCCTCGTCCTCGTCCAGGGCCCTGCCTCCCAGGCGGGCCTCCGAGCCGGCGATCGCCAGCAGATTCTCACTCTTCGCCACCACCTCGTCCACCAGGTCGAAGCGAAAGACGGCCGTGCTCAACCGCACCGGGTCGCCGGCCCTCAGCATTTCCCGCTGGGTCAGTCGGCGGCTGTTGAGGTAGGTGCCTACCTTGCTGTTCAGGTCCGCGACGTGCCACAGGCCGTTGATACAGGATATCTCGCAGTGGAAACGACTGACCGCGGGGTTGATCAGGCTGACGGCGTTGCGGGAAGAGCGGCCGATGGTGGTCACCCTCGTCTCCTCGAGCTGCCAGGAGGCGCCGGGTTGGTCTCCCTGGATCATGACCAGAACAGGTACCTTGGCAGCCATCGCATAGTGTCCAAACAGAGATGCCGCTCGTCCCTCACACTGCCTCACGCGGAGGGCGGCGGTCCAGGCGCAAATCTCGACCTTTTCAGGGTAACAGCCGGGCGGGGCCTTTTCAACGCCGGGGAAACCCTCACCCCACTGGATCGAGCCGTCGCAGGGTGTTGAGGAATGCTTCCATATCCGCCGGCACCGGCGCACAGCACTCCACGGGCTCGCTCGCGTCGGGCGGGCGGTAGCTGATAGAGAGCGCGTGCAGCGGGGTACGAGCAAGCAACACGGTCCCCGCCGGCGGTGCGCAGCACCCAGCCACGGCCCTGCCCACGATGCGGTTGAATTCGGCCCCCGTCAGGACGTCACGGCGCCCGTAGAGCGTGTCCACCACCAGCGGGTATCCGATGGCGGCCATGTGGAAGCGTATCTGGTGCTGCCTGCCGGTGAAAAGTTGCACGTCGAGCAGGGAGAAGTGGCCGAATGCCTCCCGGAGCCGCACCCCGGTCCTGGCCGGCTTGCCCGAGCGTTCATCGGCGGCCATCTTCAGCACGCTCGACGGCGACCGACGCATCGGAACCTCCACAGTGAGCTCCGCGCGCGGGAGCGCCCCCTCGACAATGGCCAGGTAGCGCTTGGTCACCGTGCGGTGCTGGAACTGCCCCGCCAGTTCGCGCCCGGCCTCCTGATCTTTGGCCACCAGGAGCACGCCGGAGGTCTCCCTGTCGAGCCTGTGCACCACGTGAGGCCGCACGTAGGGCCCGGCCTCGGGGGCCTCGGCGTTGAGCCGGGCGGCCAGGGAGTCGTAGAACTCCCGGCCGGCGCCGCCGCGCGCGGGAATCACGGGCAACCCTGCCGGCTTGTTCACGACAAGGTGGCGGGAGTCCTCATGGAGCACCCCGATCTCGACCGATGCGGGGGGTGGCGGGCCGGCCGGCACATCCTCCGGCACCTCCACGACGTCCCCGGACGCGAGCGTGCGGGTGCCCCTCGCCGCCTGACCGTTGACGCTGACGCCACCGGCGGCAACGAGTCGGCGCAGTCGTGTTTTGGACTCCAGGATGAACCGCGCGCTTAAGAAACTGAGCAGGTCCGCTCCCGCATCTTGCGGGCCGACGGCCATCTCGTGTGGGCTCATCGCAGTCCGCTCGATTCAAGGGGGGCCTTCAAGTGCGCCCGCCCGCCCGAGCCCGGCCCTCAGGGAAGCTCTTTGCTCCCATAGACCCGGACCAGGTAGGGCAACCACCGGTCGTCTTTGAGCAGCAGGAAGATGTCGATCCTCAGGCCCGCCGGCTTTATGATGCCGGCGGCGGGCCATGTGTAGGCGAGGTGCAACGAGCCGACGATCATGTTGAATGCCACGTAGCTCAGGCCGATCTCGTCCGCCGAGTCCGGCCAACGGAGGATAGTATAGTCCTTGAGGCTCATTAGTTCGCGGAGCGCACGGTCCAGCCTCGCCTCGCCCCTGCCGAGCGACCCTGGCTTGGCGCCGCCCGCGCCAAGCAGCATATAATAGACGCGTTCGGATTTCCCCTCCTTCAGCAGCTCCATGACCATCGTCAGCGCCGCCCTGATCCGCGCTGCTTCCGCCGCCGGAGGGTCAAGTGGTTCGCCTTCGGCGGGGCTGTTGAGCCGCATGTCCACGATGCGCCACTGCTCGTCCGCGCGGGCAAGCTCGTAACGATCCTTGAACCTCATCCCCAGCACATTCCCGGCCTTCACCTTGAGGCGAACCCTGCCACCGTTAAGGCGCTTCCAGCTCAGCTTCGCCACCGCCTGTTCCACGTCGAATCGGTAACCCGTGTACAGCTTCATCCGCACGGCTTCCCCGATCATGCGCCTCAGGCGGGCCTTCTCCTGTGGAAACAGGTGCGGCGAGATCGACGCGGCGGCTGTCTCTGCGTCCTTGGCCCGCACCGCGTCGCGGAACGCCGACAGCAGGTCCTTTACCGCAACCCGTTCGAGATCGGCCCGTTCGAGATCCGCCGGCGTGGGCGAGGCGCAGCCCGCTGACAGGGCGCCCACGATCAAGGCCGCCAGGATTGCTCTCGTGCACTTCACCATCGCAGACCCCTTCGCATGAGTGCCCTAACCCCCGTGGACAACGGACGACGTCAAGGCCTAATCGTAGCGTGCCGGCCGGGGCGGTTCAAGCCCCTGCAGGCAGCGCCGGCCGCGCCCGCGCCGCGCACTTGGCCGCTCCGGCCGATATAATGGGGTTCAGCGCCGGCTTTCTACCAGGGACATTGTCCCTGGGCAACGGGGACATGCCATGTTTACAGGCTTGGTGCAAGCGACGGCGGCGATCGGCGGCGTGCAGCACCGGGGACACAGCTCGGTCCTCATGCTGCAGGCGGGGCCGCTGGCGGATCGAGTGGCCATCGGCGACAGCGTGATGATCAACGGGGCCTGCCTCACGGTCACCGCCTCGCGCGGAGGGCAGGTGGATTTCGACGTGTCGGCGGAAACGCTGCGGCGCACCACCCTCGGCGCCCTCCGGCGCAATGACCCGGTAAACGTGGAGCTTGCCATGCAGCCGACCGACCGGTTCGGGGGCCACTTCGTCAGCGGCCACGTGGACGATGTCGGAATGATCGTCGGCATGAGCGCCCTGCCGGGCGAGACGCGGATGAAGGTTCGCGTGTCGCCCGAACTCGCCTCGATGATGATAATGAAGGGCAGCGTCGCCGTGGACGGGGTGAGCCTGACCATCGCCGCCCTCGAGGGGGACACGTTCGAGGTGAGCCTTATACCACACACGCTGTCTGTGACGACGCTGGAAGGCAAGCGCGCCGGCGAGCCGGTGAACATCGAGTGCGACATGATCGGCAAATGGGTCCGCAGGTTCACGCGTCCCGAGGCCGGAGGGGGTTCCTCCGAGGGGTCCTTGACCATCAAGAGGCTCGAGGAAGAGGGCTATTGAGCGCGCAGATGATGCAGAAGCCCGACATGATTCGAGGTGCCCTTCTGGCCGGCATCCTTGCGGCCCTGGCGCTTGCGGCGACAGGGGCCTCAGGCGAAAGCCTCGTCGGGGCCCTGAGCGTTGTCACCGAGCCCGAGGGCGCGGTCGTCTACGTGGCGGGCCGCAGGGCGGGCATAAGCCCCTGCGAGATCAAGGACGTCGGCATCGGCCTCGTTGAGGTTACCGCCGAGAAGGAAGGCTTCGAGACCGCCCGGCAGGAGGTGACGGTCTCCGCCGACGGGGTCGCGGAGGTTCGGCTGACGCTCGAGCGCCTGGAGAACGTCGGGCACATCGTCGTCGAGGTCCGGCCCGAAGGGTCGGTGGTGGAGATCGACCGGGTGGTGCGGGGCGAGACGCCGCTGCGCGTGATCAACCTGAAGGCCGGCACACATCGGCTCAAGGTCACGCATGAGGACTATCGGCCCCTGGTCGTGAACGTGACGGTCGTGACGGGCAAGGACAACCTCGTGAGCGGCCGGCTGGATAAGATCGTCCTCGAGGCCGGACGCGAGAAGGGGCAGGTCAAGCCGGGGGACATCGTCGATCCCGTCCGCTCGCCGCAGGACGCGCCGTCCGTCGAGGACATGCCCGAGGCCATGGCCTTCGACCCCGTGCGAAAGCTCCTGGCGCTACGGCGCTACGAGGAGGCCCTGGAGCTGCTGGACGAGATGGCGGGGCGCGAGGACATGAAGCCGTACATGGCGCGGATTGCGCGCGACAGGGTCTACGCGCGGCGGGCCCGGGAAGTGGTGGATGCGGGCTACGAGGGGCTGAAGGCACAGGTCGGCAAGAGACACGCCCTTCTGCTGACCGGCGGCATTGCCGTGACAGGCACCGTCCTCGGCGTGGGCGAGGACTACATGACTGTCGACATCAACGGGGACGGGCTGGGTCAACCGATGCCGCTCACCCGCCTGCACATCGACCGGGTCATCAAGCTGTCCGCCCGCGCATTTCCGCCCGCCGCGGCCGCCAATCAGGCCCGTTTCGCGGTCCTCTACGCCATGGAGGGGGCCTACGCCGAGGCTTACGGGGCGCTGCGCAGGGCGGCAGAGGCGGGCCACAACGTCCTCCAGGCCAGGGGCTACGTGGATTCCGAACGCCTGTGGCACGCGGCCCTCGAAAGGCGGAAACTGGAAAGGATCAAAGCGGCCGAAGAGGAAGCAAAGAAGCGAAGACCCGCTGCGGCCGAGCGCGCCGGAAGGAAGGCGACGATACTTGTCGACCGCCTCCGCGGCGGCGAGGTCAGCAGCGCGCTGCGCCGCCTGCTGGAAGACAACGGCTTTGAGATCCACGAGACCCGGGAACCGCTGACGAAGGCCCAACTGATCCCCGCGGCGGTCCTCCTGGTCTCAGACCCCGGGCTCGCTCATGCGGTGCGTCCTTACGACAGGCAAACCGCCCGCCTGGTCGGCAGTTTCGTCAGGTCCGGGGGTGGACTGCTCGTCATCGGAGGGAACAGGCTTCGCCGGCGCGATGGGCGGCCCGTGCCGGTGGCCCCGCCGCAAAATGCGCTGCTAGGTCAGTTCCGGCTGCGATTGAGGCCCGACAACCTCGAACCCGTCCCGGATGCCCCGGACAACGGGCTGCGAAGCGGATTCCCGGCCGGTGCCGTGGGTCGGCACCCGGTGCTCACGGGGGTCGACTGGTGCGCGTTCCCCAGGGCCTCGTGCACCATCGAGTCGGCGCCGGACGGCTGGTTGCTGATCGCCGACCCCGGCGAACGCAGCGCGATCAGGACCCCACCGCCGCCGGTCATGGCGGCCTTCGCCAGGGTGGGCCGAGGCCGCGTCGTCGTCTTCGGAGGAACGCCGGACCTGAACCACAAGGACGCCCCGCGGAGTTGGCCGGGCAGACGCCTGCTGCTGAACGCGCTCCGGTGGCTGGCCGCCCCGAAGGCCGGAAGGCGACCGGCCAAGAACATCTAACAGAATGACAGCCGCTTAGGAAGTCAAAGAGTCGAAGAGTCCAAAGGTCAAAGAGTCAAAGCCCAGCGGTGCAACCGCCTTTCAACGGAGGCCGAAGAGTCCAAGGGTCTAAGAGTCCAAAAGTCAAGGCCCGGTCGTCGTAACTCTTGGACGTTTTGACCCTTCGACCCTTTGACCTTTTGACTTTGTCCCTTGCCTGTATCACCAGTGCAACTGGACCAGTGCAACTGGACTTGGTGGTAACGGCCCGCCGTGGGCCGTATGTCTTCATCAAGTCCTGAGTCCTGTGCCACCTAAGCCGGTTGCACCGGCGTCTTCATCTGTGTGAACCAGTGCAAGAGTTATAACCGAAAGTTGTGTTTAGACGAGGAGGGGAAGGTGGCGTATCCTGGGTGATTCAGTTCGGGTCACCCACCTTACAAGGAAGGAGTGGATACGCCATGAGTGATGGTAACGTTGTGGAGCTGCCGGGTCCAGC
>CAZXDF010000294.1:0-5072 GCA_964639345.1 uncultured candidatus Brocadiaceae bacterium
CATTTCTGTGGATAACTCATTGCACTTGTGTCGCTTGCGACAAGCCCACGGCAAGACAACCGGACAGTAGTGATCTTCGATTTTAGATTTTCGATTTGCCAGAATCGGCAATCGGCAATCGAAAATCAGACGGTCGGGCTACCCAGAGCGTCTCGCTCCGGCCCGTGTAGCCACGGACCAAGCAATGAAGCCAGAAGGAGAAATGACGAATGTCGAAACCAGAATGTCGAATGAAGCCAGAATGACGAATGTCGAATGCCGAATCAGTCGCGCTGCGTCTGCAATCATTACCAATTCGCCATTCGCGCTTCGTCATTGATTCGTCATTCGGATTTCGTCATTGACTCGGCATTCGGACTTCGTCATTGATTCGGCATGAAGATGGAACAGGGATACCTCTGCCTCGTCCTGCACTGCCACCTGCCCTTCGTGCGCCACCCCGAGCACGAGACCTTCCTGGAGGAGGACTGGCTCTTTGAGGCCGTCACGGAGAGCTACCGGCCGCTTCTGGCGGTCTTCGAGGCCCTGGAGCGGGAGGGCATCGAGTTCCGGGCCACGCTGTGCATGAGCCCGACGCTGTGCGAGATGCTGGCCGACGAGATGCTCCAGGAGCGATGCGGCCGCTACATCCAGCGGCGCCTGGAACTCACCGAGCGCGAGGCGGCCCTGCGGCGCGGCACGGAGCTTGAGGAGGCGGCCCTGGTCTGCCGAGGCGTTTACCGGCGTGCGTGGGAGGCGTTCGAAGGCCGGGGCGGGGGGGCGCACCCCGGCCTGCAGGGTTTGCTGGACGGATTCGCGCGGCTTCAGCGGGAAGGGTTCCTGGAGATCATCGCCTCCTCGGCCACCCACGCCATACTGCCGTTGGTCCTGACCCCGGAGGCCCTCTTCGCGCAGGTGGAGCAGGGCTGCCGAAGCTACGCGCGGCACTTCGGCCGGCGCCCTCGCGGCATGTGGCTGCCCGAATGCGCCTACCGGCCGGGCATCGAGGAGGTGCTGAGCGGATGCGGCCTGGAGTTTTTCTTCCTCGAGTCGCACGGCCTCCTGCTTGCCGATCCGCGGCCGGCCGGCGGCGTCTTCGCGCCCATCGTTACGCCGGCCGGGCCTGCGGCGTTTGCGCGGGACATCGAATCGTCCAAGCAGGTCTGGAGTCGCGACGAGGGTTACCCCGGGGACGCCGACTACCGGGAGTTCTACCGCGACCTCGGATTCGATGCCCCCTACGAGCGGATCGCCCCGTGCCTGAGCGCCGACGGCGTGCGCCACGGCATCGGGGTCAAGTACCATCGCGTCACCGGCGACGTGCCATCGGAGCGCAAGGAGCTATACCGCCCCGGTCCTGCGCGCGCGAAGGCCGAGGGGCATGCGGCCCATTTCCTCGATTCCCGCCGCGAGCAGGCCCGCCGGCTCGCGCCGATCATCGGGCGGGCGCCCATCATGGTCGCGCCCTATGACGCCGAGCTGTTCGGTCACTGGTGGTTCGAGGGGCCGCAGTTCCTGGACTTTCTGTTGCGCAAGGCGGCCCGGGACCAGGATGACATCCTGCTCGTGACGCCCTCCGAGTACCTCGCCCGCAACCCCGGGCGGCAGGTGGCTCGGCCCGCCACCTCGAGCTGGGGTTTCGAGGGCTACTTCGACGTCTGGACGAACGGGTCCAACGACTGGATCTATCCGCACCTCCACGAGGCCGAGCGGACCATGATCTCCCTGGCCGCCGCCAACCCCGGGGCGGAGGGCCTGCTGCGCCGCACGCTGAACCAGTGCGCGCGCGAACTGATGCTCGCCCAGAGCAGCGACTGGCCCTTTCTCATATCCGTCGGCACGGCCCCGCACTACGCCGCCCGGCGCGTCAACGAGCACCTCTCCAGACTGCGCAGCCTCGCCGACCAGGTCCGCAGCCGCCGCATAGCCGGCGACGAGCTGGCGCGCCTTGAATCCCGCGACAACATCTTCAGCGCGCTCGATTACTCGCTCTACAGCCCTGCGTGAGGGCGTGGACTCGCAGGGAGCCGTCCCGCCGGATTGACATGAGGGCGGACCGCCCGGTATATTCTGTTCCTTCGGAACCATCCCGGTGTGAACCTCTTGGCGGCTCGACCCATGGCTGAATGCAATGTGGCACTGTATGGCTGCGGCACCGTCGGGGCGGGCGTGGCGGACATGCTGATCGGACGCAGCGGCGCGCTGGCCGAACGCATGGGCGGGCGCGTGCGCCTGAAATACGTCGTCGACGCCCGAAAGGGTGAGGTCGCCGCAGAGCTCCGGCCGCCCGACCACGTGCAGGTGACCGATGACCTGGACGGGCCGATGCGCGATCCAGAGGTTTCGGTCGTAGTGGAGCTCATCGGCGGCACGGGCATCGCCCGCACGGTGATCGAGAATGCGCTGCGCGCCGGGAAGGACGTCGTCACGGCCAACAAGGCCCTGCTGGCCGAGTGCGGCGGGGAGCTTTTCCGCCTGGCGCGCGCCCGGGGGAGGTCGATCGCGTTCGAGGCCGCGGTGGCGGGCGGGATTCCCATCATCGCCGCCCTGCGCAACGCCTTGGTGGGCGAGCGGCTGGAGAGCATCTACGGCATCGTGAACGGCACGTGCAACTACGTGCTCACGCGCATGAGCCGGGACAAGCTCTCTTACCACGAGGCCCTGAGCGAGGCGCAGGAGAAGGGCTATGCGGAGGCCGACCCGACCCTGGACGTGGAGGGTCACGACACGGCGCACAAGCTCGCCGTGCTGGCGCGTCTGGCCTTCGGGGTGGACGTGCGCGCGGCCGACATCCAGTGCGAGGGCATCAGCGCAATCGAACCGGCCGATCTCGTCTATGCCCACGGTATGGGCTACACGGCCAAGCTCCTGGCGACGGGCATCCGGCGCGGGGATGCGGTGGAGCTCAGGGTGCATCCGACCCTTCTGCGCCACGAGCACCCCCTGGCATCGGTCGGCGGGGCGTACAACGCCGTCTGCGTCCACGGGGACTGCGTGGGGGAGGTCGTGTTGACGGGGCTGGGAGCGGGCCGATGGCCCACGGCCAGCGCCGTCGTGGCCGACGTGTGCCGCGTGGCCCTTGGCACCTACGGCGCGGACTTCGCGGCGCTGCGCCAGTTCGGCAATGTGGCGCGGGCCAGCATTGTGCCGCTGGCCGAGGTGCGGATGCGTTACTATTTCCGCCTGAGCTGCCTGGACATGCCCGGTGTTCTCGCGCGGGTGGCCGGCATACTCGGGCGTCACGCCATCAGCATCAGCTCGGTCATCCAGCAGGACATCAGCGGCGGCGGTGCAAGCGGTGCAACCGCTCTTGAGGAAGAAGACCGCGTGCCCGTTGTGTTCATGCTGCACGAGGCGCAGGAGGGCGCGCTGCAGGGCGCGCTGCGCGAGATCAATCAGCTCGACTGCATCGACGGCGACAGAACCCGCATGTTCAGGGTGCAGGAGATCTGACCAGCGGTGCAAGCGGTGCAACCGCTCTTTGAGCAAGAAGGCCCCTCGGGGCGGTGCAACCGCATCTTGAGAAAAAAGGCCCCTGGGGGCCCGAGGGAGATGCACATGAAGTACTGCGTGGTGATTCCGGATGGGATGGCGGACCTACCGGTCCCTCGCCTGGAGGACAGGACGCCGCTGGAAGTTGCCCGCACGCCCAACATGGACCGCGCCGCGCGGGAGGGGCGGCTGGGCCGCGTGCGCACCGTGCCGCCCAGGCTCAAACCCGGCAGCGACGTGGCCATCATGAGCGTGATCGGCTATGACCCCAGGCAGTACTACACCGGCCGCGGCCCGCTGGAGGTGGCCGACATGGGCGTGGAGCTGGGCGAGGACGACGTGGCCTTCCGGTGCAACTTCATCACCACGGACAACGATAACCTCGTCGACTTCACCGCCGGTCACATCTCCACCCCCGAGGCGAATCTGCTCATCGAGGCCCTGAACGAGCATCTCGGCGGCTCCGATGTGGCTTTCTACGCGGGCACGAGCTATCGCCACCTCATGGTATACCGCGGCGACGACGTGATGGACCTGCAGACCGAGGCGCCCCATGACGTGGTGGGTGAGCCCCTGGCCGATAACCTGCCGCGCGGTCGAGGCAGCAAGGGCGTCGTCGAGCTGATGCGCCGCAGCGTGGACCTGCTCGCGCAGAACGATGTCAACCGCGTGCGCCTTGACCTGGAGCAGAACCCGGCGAGCATGATCTGGCTCTGGGGACAGGGCAGGTCCGCCGACATGGAATCCTTTGCCGAAAGGTTCGGTTGCAGGGGCGCGGTGATCAGCGCCGTCAACCTCGTCTGTGGCCTGGCGCGCCTGATAGGCTGGGACGTGATCGAGGTGCCTGGCGCGACCGGTTACGTGGACACGGACTACGCCGCAAAGGGCCGATACGCGGTGGATGCGTTGGGCACCCACGACCTGGTATTCGTCCACGTGGAGGCGCCGGACGAAGCGGCCCATGAGCGGGACGTGAAGGCCAAGATACGCGCCATCGAGCAGGTCGACCGCGAGATCGTCGGTCCCGTCATGGCCGCCGCGGCCGACTACCCCGACCTGCGCCTGATGATCCTGCCGGACCACATCACGTGCGTCAGCACGGGCAAGCACATGCGTGGCGAGGTGCCCTTCGTCATGTATGGCGCGGGCGTGGACGAGCGGTCGGGGCGGGATTACACGGAGGCCCACGCCGCGCAGACTGGCGTCCTGCTCGAGCGGGGTCACGAACTGATGGGATCGTTCGTCCGCCGGTGAATACGACGACGGCTTGCCAACGACAAAGCCGTTTGTCCACGGAACACACGGTAACGCACGGAAAACAAAAACAGCAGATTGGGGTCTTGCAGTCTTCCGTGTCCTTTTCGTCCTTCGCAGTAGCACTGCTACGGAGAACGGACCGTGCATTCCGTGGGCAGGGGCCTCCAAGGCCTTCTTGCTTCTGCCGCTGCTCGCCTACGTCCACAGCTATCTGAACTGACTACAACGAAACACAAGAAGCGAAGCCATTTGTCCACGGAACACACGGAAACGCACGGACAAAGAACTTCAGACCGGGGTCTTTGCATGTTCCGCCTTTTTCCGTGCATTCCGTGGGCAGCAAA
>CAZXDF010000295.1:0-12813 GCA_964639345.1 uncultured candidatus Brocadiaceae bacterium
CGTTACCATCACTCATGGCGTATCCACTCCTTCCTTGTAAGGTGGGTGACCCGAACTGAATCACCCAGGATACGCCACCTTCCCCTCCTCGTCTAAACACAACTTTCGGTTATGACTCGACTACATGGCTCCGTCAGTTGAGGAGCTGGACTTCTGGGGGAGGACGCTGCATTTCCACAGGCCGCTCTCTCAGTACTTCGAGGTCTTGTCGAGGAACGGCTTCTGTGTCAAGGCTCTCAAGGAGCCCGTCCCGTCCGATCTGCTCCTCCGCAATCGGCCAGACTGGGAGCATCATCGACGCGTCCCATCCTTCCTCGTTGTGAGGGCAGTGCATAGCAATAGACCCTTGGCTGACAGGGCCCTGGAGCGGACGGGCTAGCGCCCGCCGCTGCGAGTTCAGCCGCGCAGGGTGCGGCAGGCGGGTCTTGGTCTGGGGCTGCTCGAAGGTGAAATGTCTGAACCGGCGGGACAGCAAGAAGGGATCGGAGAATGCCGCTGGAACCTCGTTATGAGCTCTTCGGCTGGGACTATCCGCTGATTAGTCCTCTGGCAGAGCGCGCGGTTGCATGGTACCTACGATTTGCCAAGCAGACGGGAGGACCGGTCTTGGAACTGGCATGCGGGACCGGCAGACTCCTTGCTCGGTTGGCGGCCGAAGGCTTCGCGGCAACCGGTTTGGATCTCTCCGACAAGATGCTGGCACTGGCGCGCCAGCAGATCGATGCTCTGCCGCCCAAGGACCGAAACCGGGTTCAGTTGGTAAGAGCGAACATGAAGGACTTCAGCTTCCACGGAGAGTTCGGGCTGATCTGTCTTGCCGACAACTCCTTCCGAGTGCTGCTGGCCCGCGAGGATCAACTTGCGTGCCTGGCCCGAGTGAGGCAGCACCTCCGCTTTGAGGCATCATCGCCCGCCACGTTTCTCATGACCGAGCGACGATTTGACCCTTCAATGTTCACTGACGGCAAGCGGGAATTCGGGTGGTCCGAGCCCTTGCAGAATCCGATGACTGGGGAGTCTGCTCGTCGCCGGGGAAGGATCGAACTTCTCGACGATGAGCGATGGATTCATGGGGAGTTTGTCTACGAGATCATCCGGACGGACGGGAACAAGACAACGGTCAGCTGTCCTTTTGAGGCGCCTGTGCTCAAGACTGAGGACTATTTTGACCTGTTCAATGAGGCTGGCCTGAGCGCTACGGCGTACGCTGACTATGAGAAAGTGCCGGCCAACGGCACGGAGACGATTACATGCTTCGTATGTGCGCGTCGATAGCCAACTGCCCGGACCAGTCAACGGATAGGTCAGCGGCCCTGTGTGGCATCCCAAAGCCCTGGATTCCTCCTGGCTCTGCAATGGGTGCGGGGGGGATTGCCGAAGGAAGTCGGTGGGTCGCAGAATCAGTTATGGCGACAGGTGGGGCTCTGCGGCGGGGTCTACGCGGGCACCGCCCGTCTGCTCGGCATCGCCACGAATACCCTGAAGTCCTACTGCAGATCGTAGTCGTCCTCGGGGCGGGCCAGGCACACTGTGTGCCTGCACGCAGTCGTAATGCTCGCCTTGACTGTGGAGGCCGCCCGGCCTATTCTGAGTGGCGGTGCGGCGGTCCGCGTATTCTTCTTCAGGAGGGGAGGCGATGTCCATCAACTACGTGCCGCTGATGCTGGTCAACATGGTGGCGGGCCTCGCACTGCTGGCGCTCGCCGTGGCAAGGGGGCTGGACGAGGGGAGCCAGGAGAAGTGGGCTCCGGCTCTCGCGATGGCGTGGCTGGTGGGTCTCGTCTGCGTCCTGAAGTGGCAGGGCGGCCGCGTTCCCATACCTTGCCGCGCGGCGGGTGCCTACAGGTCGATGAAGACCTTCATGGTCCGGTCGCCCTGGGCGTCGATGAACTTGTAGGCATCCGGATACTGCTCGAACGGGAAGTGTCGGGATTCCAGCGGCTCGGTGATGGTGCTGCCCTGAGCAATCCATCGGACCGCCTGAAGGTAGTCCTCGCGCTTGTACATGAGCGAGCCGATGAGGCTCAGCTCGCGGTCGCCCATGACGGCCATGTCGATGCGCGGCCTCTCGCCGAACACGCCCAGCACCACGATCGTGCCGCCCTTCTGTATGGCCGCGATGGCCTGCTCCATGGTGGCCTCGACGCCGACGCACTCGAAGGCGATGTCGAAGCCCTCGTCGCCGAGAACGCGCTGGGACGCGTCGGCGAGCGATTCGCGGTCGGCCCGCGAGGTCAGCCCGGTGCCGCACCGAGCGGCAACGTCGAGTCGGAAGTCGCTCAGGTCGGTGATGAGCACCTTCGCGGCCCCGCGGCATCGACATGCTTGGGCGACCAGGTTGCCGATCGGTCCCGCGCCGAGCACGACGACGTTCCTGCCTGTCAACTCGCCCCCGCGGGAGGTGGAATGCGCCCCGACCGAAGCCGGCTCCACTAGCGCGCCCTGCTCGAAGGTAAACGAATCGGGTAGGGGCACGACCTTGCGCGCGTCGACGGCGAACAGGTCGCAGGCCGTCCCTGCGGTCTGAAAGCCGAAGACCTTCAGCACATCGCAGATGTTGTAGTCGCCCCGGCGGCACGGGCGGCACCGTCCGCAGACTTCCTGCGGGGTTGCGGTGGCCTTTATGCCCGGTTCGATGCCCGTCACCCCTTCGCCCACGGCCTCGACCACGCCCGAGAACTCGTGTCCGGGGATCAATGGGTAGTGGGCGAACGGATGCCGCCCGTGATATGCGTGCACGTCCGAACCGCACACGCCGATCCGTTTGATTCGGAGCAGCACCTGTCCCGGTCCGCATGTGGGCGGGTCGACATCGGCGAGTTCGATCACGCCGGGCTCTTTCAGGACGGCCTGTCTCATCGTAGAGTCCTTTCTCGCCAGCGAGATGAAGCGCCTGATTACCTGGCCGTGGCGGCGCGAACCGGTGGGGCACGCGCGCGCGGGGTGCGGAAGCCCGCCGGTCCCAGTCAGAGGATAGCGACCCGACCCGGGGCTGTCAATCCCGTGTCCGGTTCCCTTGAGATGCGTGGACGAACGTCCCCGGGACAAGGGACGCGCCCGCCAGGCCGAGCGGCTCCGCGCTTGAGAAGGCGCAAGTCGATTGTTACGGCTGGGGCATATGAATACAATCAGAGCCGCTTCGGGATGGGATCCCTGAAAGCACTTGACGGAGCTGTGCGGCACCCGAATGGATACGCTTCTGCGCATGAGTCGAGAATCCTCGAATATAGAAAGCAGGTAGGCGCATGAGCGAACTTGCTTGCGGCACGGGACCATTGTTCGCGGACCCTTCGCCCGAGGCCGCGCGCGCTTTCTTCCGCTCGAAACCCAGGGCCCTGACGAACAAGGTCATGCCGGTCACGGAGGCGGTGTCACGCTTCGTTCATGACGGTGACTATCTCGGCTCGGGCGGGTTCGGGGCGAACCGCATCGCGACCGCCGCGCTGCACGAGATCCTGAGGCAGAGAAGGCGCAACCTCGGCTTTGCGGGTCACACCACCACGCACGATTTCCAGATCCTCGCGGCGGGCAACATGAAGGGCGAGGGCCAGAGGCCGGGGACCAGCGGCCAGGGCCCCCTTCTGGCGCGCGTGGATGTCGCCTACATCGTCGGGCTGGAGGCGCGCGGCCTCTCGCCACATGCGCGGCGCGTGATGCAGAGCGGCGAGGTCGAGGTGTGCGAGTGGACCAACTTCGCCCTCGCGTGCCGGCTTCGCGCCGCTGCCGCCGGCATTCCGTTCATGGTCGCGCGAAACATGCTCGGCACCGACACCTTTGCGTGCAGCGCCGCCAAGGAGATCCGGTGCCCCTTCACGGGAACCAAGCTGGTGGCCCTGCCGGCCCTGTATCCCGATGTTTCGGTCATCCATGTGCATGAGAGCGACTGCTACGGGAATTGCCGCATCAAGAGCATTTCGGTCGCCGACCTGGAGCTTGCGCGCGCTTCCAAGAGGGTGATCATCACCACCGAGCGCCTCGTGACCAACGAGGAGATCCGCAGCGCACCCCATGCCACGGACATCCCCTCGTTCTGCGTCGACGCCGTCTGCGAGGTCCCGTACGGCTCGTACCCGGGCAACATGCCGGGCGAGTATTTCTCGGACGAGGACCATCTGCGCCAATGGCTGGAGATCGAGAAGGACGAGGCCGGGTTCAGGGCTTTCCTGAAGAAATACATCTACGACGTGCCCGACTTCGAGAGCTACCTGGAGCTCTGCGGCGGCCTGAGAAGGATGAGGGAGCTTCGCGCGCAGGAACTGCTGATTCCGAAAGGGGGATGACGCATGGCCGAATACAACGCGATGGAGCTGATGATCTGCGTGGCCGCGCGGCTGCTGGAGAACGGTTCGACGGCGGGCGTGGGCACGGGCGCTCCCTGCGCCGCGGCCATGCTGGCCCAGAAGACCCACGCGCCGGACCTGTTCGTGGCCTTCGAGGCGGGCGGCCTTGCCCCCTTGCTTCCTTCGATGCCCATTTCGGTGGGCGACTCGCGCACCTTCCACCGCGCGCTCATGGCCACGAGCATGAGCGATGTGCTGGAGGCTTGCCAGCGCGGCATGGTGGACTACACATTCCTGGGCGGCGCACAGATCGACGCCTTAGGCAACTTGAACTCGACTGTCATCGGCGATTACCACAAGCCGAAGGTCAGGTTCCCCGGCTCCGGCGGCGCGAACGACTTCGCAAGCTTCTGCTGGCGCACGCTCGTCATGATGCAGCAGGACCGCAGGCGGTTCGTCGAGAAGCTGGATTTCCTCACCACCCCGGGATACCTCACGGGGCCCGGGGCGCGCGAGGCGGCGGGCCTGCCGGAAGGAACCGGCCCGTACAAAGTCATCACGAACCTCGCGGTCTTGGGCTTCGATGAGGAAACCAAGCGCATGACGGCGGAGAGCCTTCACCCCGGCGTGAGCTTCGAACTCGTCCAGGAGAATGCCGAGTTCGAGATATCCCGGGCCGCGGTCATCGGTGAGACCGAGCCGCCGCGGGACGAGGAGTTGCGCATCCTGAGAGATGAAGTGGACCCGTACGGATACGTCATCAGAAGGTGAGTCACATGCGAGAAGTAGTGATCGCCGGGGCGGTCAGAACCGCCATCGGCAGTTTTGGGGGCTCGCTTGCCGGGGTGCCGGCTGCCGAACTCGGCGCCGTTGTGGTCCGGGAAGCATTGCGACGCGCCGGCGTGCCGCCGAGCGACGTCGATGAGGTCATCATGGGCCACGTCCTGCAGGCCGGCGCGGGGCCCAACCCGGCACGGCAGGCCGCGCTGGCCGCGGGAATCCCCGTTGGAGTCCCTGCCTACACCGTCAACAAGGTCTGCGCCTCGGGAATGAAGGCCGTCACGCTGGGCGCGCTCTCGATCGCGTCGGGCGAGAAGGAGATCGTGGTGGCTGGAGGCATGGAGAACATGAGCGCGGCCCCGTTTCTGTTGTCCCGGGCGCGTTGGGGATATCGGCTGGGCCACGGCGATCTGCTGGACTGCATCCTGCGCGACGCCTTGACGGACCCCGGCGAGGAATGCCACATGGGAATCACCGCGGAGCATCTTGCGCACGAGTTCAGCATCGGCCGCCGCGAGCAGGACGAGTTCGCCGTCCGCTCGCAGCAGAAGGCCGCCGCTGCACTCGAGGCCGGAAAGTTCGAAGCGGAGATCGTGCCCTTGGATGTGCCTCGGAAGAAGGGCGCGCCGATTACCTTCAAGGCCGATGAGCATCCCAGGGCTGACGCGACCGTGGAGGGCCTCTCGGCGCTCAAACCCGCATTCAAGAGGGACGGAACCGTCACGGTGGGCAACGCGTCGGGCATAAACGAGGGGGCTGCCGCGATGGTTCTGCTCTCGGCGGAAGAGGCCGAACGCCGCGGGGTGCGGCCGATGGCGAGCGTTGCGGGCTATGCCACGGCCGCGCTCGAGCCCATGAGAATGGGCCTCGGCCCCGTCCCGGCCACTAGGGCGGCCCTCGTCGGAGCGGGCCTAAAGCTGGAGGATATCGAGGCGGTGGAACTGAACGAGGCGTTCGCCGCGCAGTCACTCGCAGTCATCGGGCAGCTCGGGCTGGACGCGCGCCGGATCAACCTGAATGGCGGCGCGATTGCTCTCGGACATCCGGTGGGCGCCAGCGGGGCGCGCATACTCGTCACGCTGCTTCACGTCATGGCCGACCGCGGCCTTCGCCTCGGCCTGGCTACTCTGTGCGTCGGCGGAGGCCAGGGGATGGCTGTCATTGTCGAAGCATCCGGCTCCTGACGGATGGGGCGCGGAGGGGACTTTCCCGCGCAACACATTCTCAGAGGCCGGCAACAGGAGAGGAGGTGCGCGCATGTCGGACGGACCCTTCCAGGGCAAGGTGGCGGTGGTGACCGGCGGCGCCAGCGGGATCGGCTTTGCCATTGCCGAACGCTTCGCAACGGACGGCGCGCGGGTGGTCATCGGCGACGTTCAGGCCGAGGCGGGCGAGTCGGCGGCCGAGCGTTTGGGTGCGCGGTTTGTTGAAGCCGATCTGAGCCGTCGAGCAGACTGCCGCGCGTTGATCGATCACGCAGTGTCGGCATTCGGAACGGTCCACATTCTGGTCAACAACGCCGGCTTCCAGCACGTCGACGCCATTGACGCATTCCCCGAAGACGACTGGGACAGCATGTTGGCCGTCATGCTCACGGCCCCGTTCCTGCTCACCAAATACGCGTGGCCCGTGATGAAGGCCCGGTGTTGGGGGCGGGTGGTCAACATGGGCTCGATTCACAGCCTCGTTGCCTCGCCCCTGAAGTGCGGCTACATTGCGGCAAAGCACGGCCTCATCGGCCTCACGCGAACGGCCGCGCTGGAGGGCGGCGAGCACGGCATAACGGTGAACGCGATCTGCCCGGCCTACGTGCGCACGCCACTGGTGGAGGGCCAGATCGCCGACCAGGCCCGCAAGCGCGGCCTTCCGGCCGATGAAGTGATTCAGAAGGTTATGCTGGAACCCGCCGCCATCAAACGGCTGATCAAGCCCGAGGAGGTCGCCGGCCTCGTCGCGTATCTGTGTTCTGATGCGGGCAGCACCATTACGGGCGCAGCCTGGACGATGGACATGGGATGGACGGCGCGCTGAAGTGGCGCGCCACGTTGGCGAAGTGGCGAGCCACGTTGGCGAACCGGCGCGGCTCATGGTTCTCCGCGCGAGGGCAGTGCGGCCAATGTTACGCCTCGAAGGAACTGTAGCCTCGCGGGGCCCAGCAAGCCGGCAGCCGTCTGCCCCGCGTGGATGTATTGTGTCGGGTAGCTGCTCATGTGGTTCGCGAGCGTGTTCGCCACTTTGACCTCGACCCGGTTCTCCCCCTCTCTGAGGAAATCAGTGACGTCGAAGCGGAACGGCCGTCCCAGGCGCACGCCCGCCGGCTTGCCGTTTACGAAGGCTTCGGCCACGGTCACCGCCCGGCCCAGGTCAAGGTAAGCTCTCCCTTCCAGGTGCGCCTCCTCGAGGTTGACCGTCCGGGAATAGACCGCCGCGCCGGAGTACATGTCGAGGCCGTAGCCACACCAATCCCCCAGTGGGATTTCGCCTTCGTCACACTCGAAAACCACAGGCTCCGTGAAGGCTGCTCCGGCGTAGCATCCGGCTCGCTGCTCTATGCGCAGGGCCACCTGCGAACTGCTCCTCAGCGGCGAGGTCAACCGCACATTGACTTCGCTCCCGTCCCGTGACGCCTCCGGGCAACTAATGGGCTCTTCCGTGACCAAGGCGCCGCCCACCCATGCCTGAACGCTCCTGGCATGTAGCTTCAGCCGCATTGACTTGAGACCGGGCGGGGCAGTGAAGCGATACCAGCCGACGCGCCCCTCCCTGTTCGGCGTCACATCGAACAGGAGCGCTTGCGGTTCCCTGAACCACCTGACCAGCGGCACGTAGGGATCGGGCGCGGGCGGTGAGGCAGGCTCGAAGAGCGCCGCGTAGGTCCGGGCGGCCTTGCCTTCCGGTTGAACGATTCGCAGAAGGACCGAGTTCCACCCCTCGTTCAGCCTGACCCTGGCCTGCGTTTCCGGCTGTTCCCAGGAAGTCGAGATGACCTCTTTGCCGTTGACCCATGCCGCTCTGGAGAGTTCGGCCTGCCCGCCGAAGTCGAGCATCCATTGCCCTGCCTCGGGGGCCAGGACGTGGGCGAACAGGTATCGAACGACGTTCTTCCCGCCAGACACCGCTGGAAAGACCAGAAACTCGTCCGGCACGCCCTCCATGCCCATCCACTCTGAGGCCGCCGGTTCTTCATTGCCGTACTTCATGGAGAAGCTGTATTCCTCCCATCGGAAAGGCCGGCCTGCCGACTCGAAAGTCCCCTCGGCGTCAAACTCTCCGGCGATGGCCTTGTCCAGAATGTGTCTCGGCCCATGGTCTTCCCCGAACGGGCCGAGAGCCCACCAATAAGGGCCGTGCGTATACGTGACCGAAGGCCAATCTGAATCGTCGAAATCGCGCTCGTGCCATCGGAGCGATGTGCCCGGCCGGTTCCCTTCCTGCACGTATCTGAACCGCCGCGCCTCGGCGCCGATCAGTTCATCCGACGGCGGATAGCGGAAGTCTCCCCACCGGTTGTCCATAGTCGGTTCCAGGCGGATGGTCCAGTCGCCGTCCAGGCGGATAGGCTCGGGCGGGTCGTCCACATGGGCCTCAGCCCGGTATCCCGTGCCCTCATGAACCAGGTCCGCCCTCTTATGCCCGCCGGATTCGCAGAACCCTTCCACCCTAATGCCGCCATCTTGCGGTTCGAGCGCCGTTATCATCTGGAGATTGCCTGCAACTGCTCGTGGGCGCCCTTCGGGAGGCGCAACGACCAGCACGATCGCCTGGTAGGGCTCTATGTCCAGATGCACCTTCGTGCTGCCGGCCCCGAGATCGAAGCGATGCACGGGCCGCGTCCGCCCGGTGAACGGGTCCCAGATCTCCGGCTCGCCGCAGGCCCGCAGCGTAACCGATATGCGTCGCGCTTCCGGCCTCACGTTGAAGAACAGGTAGATGTCGGCATCCGCCGCCTTCTGGTGCGTGTGAAAGATATCGCCCTCAGACACCACGACATCCCGCGTTATGGCGCCCGATATAATCGCGGGAACCTGGCTCTCGTCATCGGGCACGAAGAACGCCTTGCCTCCCCGTTCGTTACTGTGCGTTGCGACTGATGAAGGCGTGTCGCGGGGATCAACGCCGAATATCTCCTCCACCATGCGTCGGACGTTCGGGTCATCCCGCCCACACTCGGGCGAAGCGTCGGGCAGTCGGCCGAACGCGACCACCGTTCCGCCCGCCGCATGGAACTCCCTGAGCTTCTCCAGCGTATCGGTGCGAATCGTCGTCAGTGCAGGCAGCAGCACGACCGGGAACGCCAGACCGGAAACGTTCAGCGTCCCGCCGGCAATCTGTGCGGGGGCACAAGTGCCGCGGCACAAGGAGGGATCGTCAATGAAGTCGAAATCGAGGCCGCTGCGATAGACCACCTCGGCCAGCTCGACTGTCCTGGCGCTCGCTTCCCGCGCCGCGTCACTGAAGTTCTCTCCCGTCGCCCATCCCGCATGGATCGTGGTAAGCGGATAGAGAATCGCCACGTCCGACACGTGCTCTCCCTGGCTCATGATGTAGCTTAGGCGCCGCACCAGGTCGGTAAAGTGCCGCCAGTACTGCCAGTAGGGCTGGTGGAAATGGACTGCCGGCGGCACCCATTCGTACCATCCGCCGAGCGTCGTGTAGAGGACGCCATGCCGGTTGTAGAAGTTGATTCCGTAGGCGTAGTTCTCGTGCGTCCAGGCCAGGTTCTGCTCCTGCGTCACGCCCCAGCCCGAACCCCAGTAACCACAGACCGCCACTCGCTTCCCACCGGCGCAGGCGCCGCCGTACAGGTGTGCGATCGAGCTGGAGAACTTCGCGTCCTTGAAGGCACGTCCCCCCACGTCGCTTGGGCGTGGGTCTTCGTTCCCGGTGACGTCGAAGTGGCGCATCATTCGGAAGAAGTCGCCGTAATGATACGTCTGGTCCACGGGGCTTCGGCGGCCCCACGTCGCGATGGTCGTGTAGAGCATGCCCCGTTCGTGGAGCCAGTCGGCAATCGGTTTGTAGAGGTTCTCGTCCAGCAGGGAGATCATGACGTCGTAGTAATCGCAGCGGACCTTGTCGGTTCTTTCTCCTATGTCGTGGAAGATAGCCGCAAGGTGCGGAAGGGGATCGTAGCCCTTCTCCGTCTTGAAGCGTTCCACGAGCCCGGGGGAATAGAGGATGCTTCCTTCCAGGACGAGCATCTCGTCCGGTCCGAAAGCCTGCAGGGTGCCGCCGACGTGCTCGGACAACTGCGCTTCGTACATGCCCAGCAGAAGTTCCATCCAGCGGCTGACGACCGCCCCGTTGAGATAGTCCAGGTCGTGAGGCCGTGCGGTTATCACGGTCACAATCCATCCTTCACCCGGGGCAGTCCACGTCAGCCGGTTGTTCACGACGGCATGATTCAAGACCTCTTCAGAAGCGCAGTCCAACCCGGAGTCAGTCTTCCTGTACGCCGCAGCGTGAAGGATCTCCTCCTCGGCGGGGATTTCAATCCGAACCAGGCCGGGCCCCGTTGTTTCCCGCTCGTGGATTGCGAGCCGCCGGCCGACAAGTTCAGGGTTCTCGCGGCTTTCTTCTCGGACCTTGTCCTGAAACAACCCGAGGCCGGTCCAGTCGGAGAACCACGCGACCAGGCCGAGCCTCCTGTGCTCTTCCATGGAGAACCGTGTGAAATCCCACCACCCGTCCGTCCAGTAAGGCGGGTCCGACTGAAGCGGCTCGCCCTTTGAGAACCGGGGGTAATACCACGTTCCGGCAATGCCCTTCGCTTTCATGTCCTCAAGCTGCGAGCGCATCCGCTCTTGCGACAGGCGACCGGCCTCCCACCACCAGCAGTCAATCGGGCCGTACTCAGACGAAGGATCGCAGAACTCACGCCGCAGGGTTTCCGCAGGAAGCGGCCGTGCTTTTCCATGCTCCGGCGCATCCCCTTTCTTGCTGGACCGGGACATATCGTTTGTCTCCTTTGGATGTGGCGACCTAGCCTCAGTCCCCGACGGGCTATTTCTCCAGGACCATGCCTTCTTTCTCGATCCGTCCGATCATGGCCTTGAACTCCGGCGAGCCGTCGTCGTCCCAGTACTCTGTAGATACGGGCGAGTCATAGCTAAGGTCGATGTTGCGGGCCCTGTCGGGGCGACACAGGAAAGAAGGGCACGGGGGGTCGGCGATGTGGTACATCTTCGTCCCGTTCTTGAACTTGGACTTGACGATCCATCTCTTGTTTTCGGGCACCTGCCGGTTCTCCAGGCGCTCCAGTTCCTCCATGTTCAGGGTGACCCCCAGGCCCGGCGCCTCCGGTACGCGCAGGAACCCGTTGACGGGATCGAGCCGCTCGTTCACCACATCGCCCTTGAAGATCTCGGCGGTGGTGATGAAGTGGAACTTGGCCGAGGGGAACGTGGCCATCATGTGGGCCGTCATGGCGCGCGTGATCTTGCCACCGACCATCTGGAGCATGAAAGGGATGTCGCCCGCCGCGAACAGGCCGGCGTGGCGGATGGCGTCGCCGATCTTCGTGCTGCCCAGCATGTAGATGTCGGCCGCACCCATCAGGACCTCGTGCGTGCATCCCAGGGCCAGATGGTGAAGCACGATGGGGAGCCTGGAGCGCTTGCGCAGCTCTGTGTAGCCCGGCAGGTCCTCCCTGGGCAGGGGGTCCTCGAAGCAGCCGGCGATGGGATACCGTGCGAGGCGTTCCAGCAGGTCGACCATGTGGTCGGTGCACGGGTATGTCGTGAAGTCATACTGGAGCTTGAACCCCTCGGGCGCCACGGCCTGCATGGCCTCGGTCTGATCGAAGATGTTCTCGAAGGGCGAGATGTGGTACTTCATCCACGTGAAGCCCCCGGCCGCATAATGCTTGACGACCTCCGCCATTCGCTGCGGGTCGGCAGCCACCGTCCAGCTTGCCATCGGCACCCAGGAGCGGTACTTCGGCCCGAACAACTTATAGACCGGCATGTCCAGGTGCTTTCCCATCAGGTCGTACATCGCCATCCCCAGCGGCTGCGAGGTCTCGTCCCCGATCCAGTCGAATGGGCTAGTGCCGATGTACTGCTCGATGTGTTCCTGCGGCACCGGGTCCGCGGACTCGCCGAGCCCGACGAGCCCATCGTCGGTGCGAACGACGCAGACGTTCCGCTTCCAGGTCGCCCCCCAGTGGTGGGTGAGCTGGTAGGCCTGCCAGTCCTCGAACTCGGGCGAGATCTCGTGAATCTCGATGTCAGTGACCTTCATCCGCATCCTCCTGTTGAATATGAATCCGACGCTATCACTCCTCAGAGGAGAACCCAGAGGGGAAGATGGGGCCGATCTCCCCGAGGGTGCCCCTTGCCTCCTCGATGTAGGCGCAGACGCGCCGCCGCTCGCGCTCCACGACCGCCGGGTTCTTGGTGTACTCGGTCTTGCACGCGGACACGTCGGGGCTCACCTTCAGCGCCTGCTCCGCACGATGCACAAGCTCGGGCGAGAAGTCCGCCTTCTTCAGCTTCGCCACGTAGTCCCGCAGAATGCACAGGTAGTCGTAGTCGTCGGCGCCGTCGCGCAGGTTCTCCAGCCGGATGCTGCTCCACGGCACGCCGTCCGGGCCGGGGTAGATGAGCAGCCCGTCGTTGTTCGTGTACGGCACGACGGTGTAGGGGCTCCAGGGCCTGTTAGGCCACTTCTCTTCCGGACTGCTGCCCTTCGTGTTCTGCTGGTCCGGCCCGTGTGGCGACACGTGGCTGGCATTCCAGTACAGATAGCCCGA